>DAOUTV010000255.1 GCA_030668505.1 Desulfobacterales bacterium
AGAGAAAGGGCTGGTCGGATCTACTGCAAGAACTCCGAGGCTTTTGCCGGCCTCCCGATAGGCCCGGATCATCTGATCTGCCAGTGTACTCTTTCCAACGCCGGGAAAGCCACTGATCCCAATGACATATGCCCTGCAAGTGTGAGGGTAAAGGGCTTTTAAGACCTCTATAGAGGAGGGAATGCCGTCATCGATATCTCTGATCAGCTTGGCGGCTGTCCGGATGTCTCCGGCAAGGATTTTTTCTACATACTCCATTGACCGAACTCAGGGGCTCTGCTCCAAAATGCCTTCATTCCACTGAACGACACAGATTAAGCACTACCCAAAGATTTATAATTTCAATAGGTTGTAGAACTTTTGGTGGGTCAAGTAAATAACAATGCGCTATTTTATATGACTAACTCCAAACCCTCGTGGGCCATAATAACCTTGCAGGTATGTTCTGAATCCTTTAATTCCGCATACTTGAGAGTCCTTTGAAGTATATCCCAAAGGGTATTATCATCATACGTGGGCTCATGGTGAAAAAGAACCAAGGTCTCAACCCCGGCCTCATTGGCCATGTCCACACCTGTTAGGGAGGAACTGTGGCCCCAGTCTTCTTTTTCCAATGCCTCCATTAGGGTATATTGCGAATCAAATACCAGAACCTTTGCCTTGGAAAAGAAAGGTATGTACTTTTCCATATCCGTTCCATGAACCCTGGTAAACTCTGCATCCGTGGCATACACAAAGGCGGTATCTTGTTTTTCAACCCGGTAGCCAAAAGAATCTCCAGGATGGTTAAATTTGATATTCTTAACATTGACATGATCGACGGCCACGTTTTCCCCTTCAGAAAGCGAAACAAACTCAATGTCTGCCTGCAAAGCCCTAAGGGGCACCGGGAAATATTCAGCCTCTTGTTGCAGAGAAAATCGCCCCCCTACGTCGGGGTGCGGGCTGTAGATAACGATTTTGTTACCAGGTACGTATGCTGGGAGAAAAAAGGGGAACCCCTGTATATGATCCCAATGGGTGTGGCTGAGAAACAGATGAGCAGTTCCGGCACCCCGGCCGAACTTGCCGTCCATAAGTCGCAGACCGAGCGACCTTATGCCCGTACCTGCATCAAAGATGATCGTGGTATCCTCAGAGTGCAACTCAACGCATGAGGTGTTCCCGCCGTATGTTCCCTTAATGTGCCAGGGCAGTCCTTCTAAATAGTCTTTTGCTGCCCGCTTGTCCCCGATGTCACTCTCTGACGCCCCTTTAAGAGCAGACATGATTTTTTCTTTGACCTGCTTAGCACCCAAGGGTGCTGGAACAGAACCGCGTACACCCCAAAACCTGACAATCATATCCTCTCCCTTGCCATCCACCGACCAAAATGCTCAATGTTATTCGTAAAAGACTTTTTAAGTAGCCTTCATACAGTA
Source organism: Desulfobacterales bacterium (assembly GCA_030668505.1). Taxonomy (GTDB): domain Bacteria; phylum Desulfobacterota; class Desulfobacteria; order Desulfobacterales. The sequence goes on from DAOUTV010000255.1 coordinate 1,422, forward strand.
TATGTAAAAACAACACACACAAACCCAACAACTCGATAGCGTAGGAATTTCTATATCTACCAGACTTCTCAATCTCTATCAACATCCGATTATGCCTTACCAAGAATGTGAGGCTTGCTGATAAGGGGGGGCTCCGGACGTAATAATCAATTGACATAGCCACTGAGATTTTATTAAGATTTCATATACTCTCTCTTTGCTCAAGCTGAAAACTCGCAAATAGTTTGGAAACTATGGCTTCCTTCAGACCTGCATATTTAGAAACTTATAACAGGGGTCTCCTAAATGAAAAGATAGAACAGGCATATGAGATCCTGAATGCTTGCAACCTTTGTCCCAGGGAGTGTGGCGTGGACCGACTCTCAGGCGAAAAGGGGATCTGCCAGACAGGCGAACATGCTATTGTGTCAAGTTTCAACCCCCACTTTGGAGAGGAGAGCCCCCTGGTCGGGGATCATGGCTCAGGGACGATATTCTTTGCCCGCTGCAATCTACTGTGCATGTTTTGCCAGAACTACGACATCAGCCACGAAGGAGAAGGTGTTGAGTTCTCCTCAGAACAGCTTGCCAAGGCTATGCTTTTCCTACAGGACAAGGGCTGTCCCAACATAAACTTTGTAACACCTACCCACGTTGTCCCCCAGATTTTGGCTGCACTTGACAAGGCTATTGAGGCAGGACTCAGGGTCCCCCTGGTCTACAATACAGGCGGCTATGACAGATCCGAGACCTTGGCAATCTTAGATGGGGTGTTTGATATCTACATGCCTGACTTCAAGTTTTGGGATCCTAAGGTAGCTGAGGAACTCTCCGATGCACCCGATTATCCTGAAGTAGCACGGGAGGCCCTAAAGGAGATGCACCGTCAGGTGGGGGACCTGGTAACGGATCAGCAGGGGATTGCCCAGAGAGGCCTTCTGATCCGTCATCTGGTGCTTCCCGAGGGGCTGGCAGGTACCCGGCAGGTCATGGGTTTCTTGGCCAAGGAAATCTCGCCAAACAGCTACGTAAACATTATGGCACAGTATAGGCCGTGCGGCCGGGCTTCTGAGGTACAGGCTTTGACGCGCACCATCACTAAGGAAGAACACGATGAGGCAATTCAAACTGCCCGCAATGAGGGAATAACCCGGCTGGATGAGAGAAAGCGGCTCTTTGTGCTGAAATGGATGTAATGGAAAGAACGTTTGCTGTAGGTGACATACATGGCTGCCTTGACAAGTTAACCTGCTTGATGGACATGATCGATGTCGATCCGAAAAGAGATACGCTCGTGTTTATGGGGGACTATATCGACCGTGGCACTCAATCAAAGGAGGTGGTGGACTATCTCATTGACCTTGCCAGGCGACAAAGAAGGGTGATCTTTCTCAAAGGGAATCACGAGCGAATGCTCCAGCGTTATTTAAGTGGAACATCCATGTTCCACTTTCTGGTAAATGGCGGGCAAGCAACCCTGGATAGCTACCTGAAGAACCAGAGCAATGCCCAAGATAGCCTTATACCTACAGCACATCGAGACTTTTTTGACAACCTCCGCCTGTATTATGAGACAGAGCAGTATATTTTTGTCCACGCGGGCCTTAAGCCGAACGTACCCCTTGAGGAACAGAGTGAATGGGATATGCTCTGGATACGGGATGAATTCATATATTCTGATTTTGATTTTGGAAAGCGAGTGATCTTTGGTCACACACCTTTTCGGGAACCGCTGATTCTCGACAATAAGATTGGCATTGACACCGGCGCCGTTTACGGCAACAGGCTGACCTGTGTTGAGCTGCCGGATGTAGTATTTCATATTGCATAATTCGGCTTGTGGTATGTTGGCCGTTTTTTTCAAAAGTTCTTAGTGCTTCGATTCGAAATACGGTCACGTATTTTGACAAATCAGATTGCAAGAAATGCTCACTCAGCACTAAGTCCTGAGTAAATAAATTCGTCATCGAATTTATGAATCGAAGGACTTAGCGATCCAAAGTGTCAAAAAATTGTAACTGTTTGAAGGTGGTGGCCTGAGTTTTACAAAATTAGAGAAGCGAGCTTAGTACTTTCGAAAATGGCCGAACAGACCAAGAATAAAGGTTTTAAAACAGTGTATAATGATATAATTAGTGCCCATCCAAAAATGCCGATTTGCCAAAGCATCGTCCGTGGAAGAGCACTGTCCGGTGTTCATTCAGAAACGGTAGATTTTGGTCTGAGGCAAGGCCGCACAAGGGTTTTCGCCGCAGGCGTAGCAGCGCTAC
>DAOUTV010000109.1 GCA_030668505.1 Desulfobacterales bacterium
AAGTGCCTTGCGGTTTCTGTTACTGTTAAGCCGAGCGGCTTGATAACATCTTCCCTTAGAACCTCACCAGGATGAGTTGGTTTTCTTCGAGTGGTCATTTGGAACCTCCAGTTTTCAATGATAGTCTATATAATCAACGGCGACCACGTCTGGCCCGTCAAAGCGAAAGGTTACCCGCCAGTTACCTGTGACCCACACCGACCATGTTCCTTTCTCCTTGCCGGAAAGCTGGTGCAACTTGTAGCCTGGTAAATTCATATCCTGTGGTCCCATAGATGCGTCCAGACGGTCTAGGATCCGAGCAAGTTTGGGGGCATGCTTCGGATTGATCTGTTTTCGGGTTCCCTGATGGAAAAGTTTCTCTAAGCCCTTGTGTTTGAAAGATTTAATCATTAATTGGATAACCCTTCATCGCTAACTATTCTAGCGTGTAACCTGCAACGTGTCAAGTTACATTTTCCCGCATTTTTCCGTGGTGAAAAAGAAAGAAGAAAAGATAGATGAGATGAAATGTTCCCGTGATGAGGAAGAGAGCATGGCGAGTCTGTAGAAAAAGGCGGATTTACGGCAACCTTCCCTTGGGCCAAATTCCGTGGGTGACAAATACTCCGACTCCCCACGCAGAGATCATAAACTGGGAATTACAGATGTTAATGGAGATATAAACCTTTTCAGGGATGGTCTACATCAAAGAAGGATGACAGAGATCTGTGTTCGTGAACTTTGTCCCTTGCTGACAGATAGATGACAGTTATCGATAGTCAGGGGATTTGCCCTTTGAGTAAAGATCAACCAATGAAATCCTTAAGCCTTCTATTGTGCCTCCGAAACCACGGTCAAGCAGATATCGATAATTCAAGCCAGCGCTGACCCCAATCACAATCTATAATGCCATACAATAATCGCCGCTTTGACATCCACCAATAGGGCAAAGGGTGCTTGACACCATGCCCTGTGACCTAACGCGACCGAATACCAGCCTAACCTTTCGCAGTGCTTTAGAGAGTTCAGTTGACATGACGTCCATTTTAATGTACATTAAAATGTACATTAAAATAGGAGGGTATACAGATGGAAAAAATAGCAATAACCAAAGCAAGGAACAAATTCATGAAACTTCCGGATCAGGTCGCCAAACACCAGGTACTTGCCGTTACGAGAAGAAACAAGGAAGTCATGGCGGTTATGAGCTGGGAATTATACGAAGGCCTGCTTGAGACCCTGGAGATCCTGTCTGATCCCGAGCTGATGAATAATCTAAAAAGAGGTATCGAAGACGTCAAGGCCGGCAGGACCCATTCATTAAAGGAAGCCTATGAAAGGCTGGGGTTTTGAAATACAGGATTCTCATCACGGACACCTGTCTTAGCCTGATAGGCAAAATACCTGACAAGAAAATCCAACACACGGTTTTGAATCGGATTCAGAAGCTGTCTCATGAACCCGACAAACAGGGTAAGAAGCTGGTTAAAGACCTATCCGGATTCCGTTCGGTACATGCTGCTGGACGATATAGGATTATCTACAAGATCGACAAACAAACCGTGATCATTTACGTTCTGGCGGCAGGAATAAGAAAAGAAGGTGACAAGAAGGATATCTACAAGATTGCCAAAAGACTATTAAATGCAGGTCTTCTGGATTTGGACGAAACCTGAGACTTCAACCCAGAACCCAAACATAGGCTCTCACTATGCCAACCACCATCCTCCTAGTCGATGACCATCCGGTGTTTCGAAAGGGACTTCGCCTTCTTCTTGAAGAGGAACAGGATTTGAGCGTGGTTGGTGAGGCAAGCGACGGCCGGGAGGCGATCGACCTGGCCCGGGAACTCTCCCCGGATGTGGTTGTCATGGACATCACCATGCCGAATCTCAGCGGTATTGACGCAACCCGTCAAATCCTGACAGAGTCTCCCGACACCAAGGTGGTGGCCCTATCCGTACATTCCGGAAAGCGATTTGTGAGAGACATGCTTCAGGCGGGAGCCGTCGGCTATATCCTGAAGGAGTGTGTGCCGGAGGAGATGATCGAAGGGATACGGACCGTAAAGTCGGGAGATGTATACCTGAGCAAGTCGATCTCAGGCATTGTGGTTTCAGAATATATGAAACTTCTGTCGGAGACTGATGGTATGGTTGAAATCCCTTATGAGCCCATTCTTCGGACCAAACTCCACCGCCCGCCAGTCGCCCTGGATATTCTGCCCCGGGCCCGGTTACTGGAGCTACTTAACCAGGGCCGGAGCACGCCGTTGACATTAATCTCGGCCGCGGCGGGATACGGCAAAAGCACGCTGGCGAGCAAGTGGATAGAGGCCTGCGACTGCCCCAGTGCCTGGGTATCCCTGGACGAGGACGACAACGACCTGCGTTTGTTCGTGACATACCTTCTATCCGGCATCCGTACCGCGTTTCCCACGGTTGGCCAAGAGATCCAAACCATGCTGAGTGCTCCCTCGCTGCCTCGGCCCTCGGTGCTGGCCCGCACCTTGATTAATGATCTGGATACCATTGAGGAAAAGTTTATCCTGGTCCTGGATGACTATCACCGCATCCATGAGACGGCCATTCACGATCTGATGGCCGAAGTGCTGCGGCATCCGCTGCGGGCGATGCACCTTGTGCTGCTTACGCGCCGAGATCCGCCCTTGCCCCTCATGACACTCCGTGCCAGCGGCCAGGTGAACGAGATCACCATGGAGCAGCTGCGCTTTACGCGTTCGGAAACAGCGGCTTTTCTGCAAAGAGCCCTCGATGTGTCTATCGACGACACCACGGCGGCTATTCTCGAAAAAAAGATTGAAGGTTGGGTGACCGGTTTGCGTCTGGCAGCTTTTTCGCTACGGGGCCAAAAAGATCTGGATCGCCTTGTGAGCGGTCTTCGAGAAGGCTTTCAATACATCACGGATTATCTTGTCACGGAAGTTGTTTCACGGCAACCGCCGGCCATGGCGCGGTATTTAATGGAAACGGCCATCCTGGATCGTTTCTGTGCAGCCCTTTGCGAGGCGATACATTTGTCGAAGGGAGAACCTGGGGGGGATGAAATCAGTGGACAGGAGTTTATCGAATGGCTGGAGAAGGCCCACCTTTTCGTGATTCCCCTGGACGATCAGCACCGGTGGTTCCGCTACCACCGCCTGTTTCAGGACCTTCTACAGAGCCAACTGAAGCGCAGATACAGCACTGAAGAGATCGCTACACTCCATTATCGGGCCAGCGAGTGGTTTGGTGAGAACGGTCTCATCGACGAGGCCATCCCGCGTGCGCTGGCCGCCGGCGATGTGATCAGCGCGGCTCAATGGGTCGAGCAAAATCGACAGGCTATGCTCAATAGTGACAGATGGTTCGTCTTGGAGAAGTGGCTGTCCATGCTTCCCGATACCGTTATTCAGGAGCGGCCGGGGCTTCTCATGGCCCGAGTCTGGATACTCTATCATCATTTTGATCTGCCGACTATTCCATCTGTTATTGATGCCGCTGAATCTCTTCTAAGCGACGCCCCAATAGATCAACCTCTCCGTGGAGAGATCGATTTCTTTCGCGGGTATCTCTACTATTTCCAGAATGAAGGGTCACACAGCCTGAAGCATCTTCAAGCTGCCCTGAAACGTGTTCCCGAAGCCTATCATGAAATTCGAGGCCAGATCGAAATACTTTATGGTTTGGCCAGCCAAATGCAAGGCCTGAAGGAAGAGGCCGTGAATACACTGAGTGATTTGCTCTATCACCACCGGATGCCACAGAGCGTAAGGAAGACCCGTCTGTTGGCAACGCTTGTCTACATACATATTATCGCGGGTGATTTGGACAAAGCACTCGTGGCAAATCAACAACTTCGCGACGTCGCGACAAAGGGCAACCACGCCTATGCCACAGTGTGGAGCAGCTATCTCCAGGGACTCATCCACTTCTATGGGAATGACCTTGAGTCAGCGATTGATCATTTTCGCCAAGCCATTGAGCAGAAGTACATCTTGCATACGCGAGCAGCTATTGATGGCTGGGCAGGGCTTGCTTTCTGCTATCAAGCCATGGGCCAACCCGGCATGGCTAACGCAGCGATGAAAGGTCTTTTTGACTATGTTGATCTCCTCAATGATCCAACTTGTTCAATGATTGCCCACTCATGTCACGCACGGTTGTCGATTATGCAGGGAGAACCGAAATCAGCGACGGGTTGGTCTCGAGAAAGTCCTCCTCCCCTTGAGAACATGGTCTGGTGGCTGGAGATCCCAGCCGTCACCCATTGCCGGGCGCTTCTTGCTGAAGGATCGGACGAGAGCCTTGAGAAAGCCGAGATAAAGCTTCGGGAACTTCTGCAGCTGAATCATGACAATCACAACACCTGTCATATGATTCACATTATGCCGTTGTTGGCCTTGGCCCTCAAAAAGAAAGAGCGCTTTGATGAAGCCTTGACCATTCTGGAACGGGCAGTCGACCTGGCAAAACCCGGTGGATGGATACGTCCATTCATCGAATTAGGTCCCCCCATGGCTGAGCTGCTGAAACGGCTGATTGCGAAAAACATCGCTGTGGACTACACAGAAAAGCTCCTCGCCGCTTTCAGGGATGAAGAACAGGTCGCAGTGCCGGAGGTGCCCGAGCATCCTGGCGAATCCCCGCCGGCCCCCCACTCACCCGATTCTCAGCCCCTTGTCGAGCCCCCGACCAATCGCGAGTTAGAGATTCTTGAGCTATTGGCGCAACGGCGGCAGAACAAGGAAATCTCCGAGAAACTGTTCATTTCAACGGAGACTGTGAAATCCCACCTGAAGAACATCTTCGGGAAGCTCAACGTCAGCAACCGCCGTCAGGCGGTTCAAAGAGCCAAGAACCTCAACATTCTCTGACGAGGGGATTATGAATGCCTAAACCGAACCTTTTACCTTTCAGACGAATCCGATTTGTCCATCAGCCGTACCCATAGCATCTCTCAACTATTCCTTGCATATTTGAAGTCTAGGTTCATATTTGCAAGAAAAGTAAAGTGAAAAGATACTTTTGAATTCTATTCCGGTACATTTTATTTTCAGTCCCCTTTCCCTTTCTCCAAATCTTCCATCACCTTCTCCATCTCCGGCTCTCCTGTACCCCCCATCTCCCCATCACTCGGTTTCTCTTTCGCTGTGAGGTGTCGTGTGTTTTCACTTAGCAGGGACCGTCGCCGAAAAAATATTGTTGACATGCTCATTCTTATAGCATATTATATGCCATAAATATGGAGGGGTGTGATGGGAACAACGAAAACTGCCTCAGCCAGGGCACTGATTGATCCGAAAATAAAGAAAGAGGCCGAAGCCATTCTGAAAGACTTGGGTCTGTCAGTATCAAAATCATTTGAGCTCTATTATCGCCAGATTATCGCCTACCGGGGCTTGCCGTTTGAACTGCGGGTTCCCAATGAAAAAACAATGAAGGCAATTGAAAATTCGAGGCAGGGCAAAGGAAAGAGCTTTCCCTCTGCCGAAGATTTATTTGATGACCTGGGAATCTGAGCGATGCGATCCATCCGGCGCGACACTCAGTTCAAGAGAGATGTGAAGAGACTCAAGAAACGCCGGAAGGATTTCGAGAAACTAAAGACCATTATTCACCTATTGGTTGAGGGGAAAAAACTGCCGCCGGAAACCAGGGATCACGGATTGAAGGGCACATTAAAGGACTGTCGGGAGTGTCATATTGAGCCTGATTGGTTACTGATTTACCGAATCGAAGGTAGTGAGTTATGCCTCGTACGAACCGGGAGCCATTCGGATCTCTTCGAGTGAAAAACCGGTTCTCTAGTTTTTGGCCCCATTTGCGCCTCTCCACATCCTCCATCACTCCACCACTTTATTTGTCCACCTCTTTTCAATCTTCCCCCTCCGTACCCTGAACCCTTTAACCCTGAACCTGATCCATTCGCCCATCTACCCTCTCTCTCAACTAGTCACCCCACTCCCTCAACACTCCAGCCCACAACATCAGTGTTCAGATGCCAGCCCCTTTGTTGCCCTTTCCTGACACCTAAACACCGACGCCTTTAACCCACCGCCCCACCACTCCACTACTCCATTTCTCCCTCCCTCCCCCATTTCTACCCCCTTTCAAGATGACGCGAATTCCAGAATCCCCCTTTTTTAACCCCTTTTGGGGGTTTTGCCGATCTTCGGAAAGCATTAGGTCTATATGCGCAGGATTGGCAAACCTTGCTGTTCGGCCACAAAGAAAACAAAGGATCGTGAACAATGGCAAATAAAGACAAGGGAAAACGTCTCAAACTCTGGACGCCGGCAACCTATCGTATCCAAGTCGAGGGACATGTGGACGAAAGCCGGTCCGA
>DAOUTV010000004.1 GCA_030668505.1 Desulfobacterales bacterium
AGCTTTAGCTACGAGCCGACTTCGCCATAGTAGCCTCGGCTACGACGGCTGAACGGCTGAAAAGGATGACGCGTCAATAAAGAAAGTTCACCGTTCAAAGTTCATAGGTTCAAAGGTTGTCAACCCTGAACCTTGAACCCTGAACTCTTGTAAAGTAGACTATAACCTTTGAACCTTGAACCCCTGGCCCAGACCGGGACTACCGGCTTGGTAGCTTAGACTAAGCTAAAGCGCCAGGGCGGGCCTGAACCTGGAACCGATCACTTTAGGGTATAAAATGTTGAAACAAATGTCGCAACATGATTTAATACGCTGAAAAATCTACTTAAGGAGAGCTTTATGGTCGAAGGCATAGTCTTGGAGCAGGTAAGGGGTTTTTTAGAAAGCAGGGTTATTCTAACCGCCGCGGAGCTCAATCTTTTTACTCGACTTGATAGGCAGCAAGCCACCGCCGATGGTCTGGCGGAAGAGCTTGAGTGTGACAAGAAAGCCTTGACAAGACTATTGGACTGCCTCGTGGCTTTACAACTCCTTGTCAAGGAAGATGGTACCTACAGGCCCACCGACCGAGGCTCTTTGCTCTCGTCCAGACATTCTCATACGGAGCTCCCAATGGTGCTCCACCTAAATGGGCTCTGGGAAACGTGGAGTGGCTTCACTGAGACCGTAAAAACCGGAACAAATCCTAGAAGAAAGCCTGTGTCGGAAATGGGCAAAGACAGCCTCCAAGACTTCATTGGTGCGATGCACGTGGTAGGACGGAAGCTATCAAAAGAAATAGCCGATTCTTACGATCTTTCCCCCTTCAAAACGCTCCTAGACATTGGTGGTGCTTCGGGTACTTACACTGCAGCATTTCTGAATAGAAAACCGACAATGACGGCAGTGCTTTTCGATAGGCCCGATGTCATCCCAGTGGCCGAAGAGAAGCTTAGGGCAGAGTCTCTACTGGACAGAGTTGAATTGGTGGGCGGAGATTTCTATAATGATGAGCTACCAACGGGTTGCGATCTGGCGCTGCTTTCTGCCATAATCCACCAGAACAGCCCGGAGCAAAACATCGAGCTCTACCGCAAGATACACCGGGCGATATTGCCGGACGGCAAGGTACTCATCCGTGACCACGTTATGGACACCACCCGCACATATCCTCCCCAGGGCGCCCTGTTTGCCATAAACATGCTGGTGGCCACTGAAGGCGGCGACACTTACACCTTTGATGAAATAAAGAATGAGTTGACGGCAGCGGGGTTTGTGGATGTAAAGATGGTAAGGAAGGGCGAGAGGATGGACTGTCTTGTGGAGGCAAGGAAACCGAGTTAGTTTCCATCCATTCTGAATTGGAAACTTACGCTTGTCCCCATTGAGTTTTTTGATTCGTGGATGGGCACGAGTTAGACTTTTCCATTGCAGATCTTCTGAAATCCAGGCGAATTCGTGTAATAGTATAGGATGGAATAGTGAGATTTAGTGGCAAAAGACCAACGATCGTTGTAACAACAGATGTCAACGGGACAACAACGCCACACAACACATTCGGCGAGCTCGTCAGAGCTGATGGATTATTTAGCAAAATGGAAAAATTGATGAAAAGTTATACTAGTGGAAGCTGCAATTTTTCTGATGTGCTGCCGAAGATGAAGCACCTAACTTCAGGTGTTGATCGGAGTCGCCTTGAATCGTATGCCCAAGAAATGCCTCTGTATCCCGGGGTTAGCACAACTTTTAATGACCTGATCCAATCTGAGAACGTAGATGCAAAAGTCGCCCTTTCCACAACCGGTTTTGCCGGCCTGATGGCCCTGGTCAACAAATTTCGTCACATGTCTTTGATGAGTGTGGCAGCATCTCCGGTTCTTGTACATTTGCTGAGTGAAGATGAAAAATCGTATCTGATCAGACCTATCATCAAGGAAGAAGAAAAAATGCAGGTCATCGATGATCTTGTAGATTTGTACAGGCCAAGCAGACATCTTTTGTTCCACATTGGGGATACCATGGGAGATTTTTTCGCAATACGACATGCGGCAGAACTGGGCGGTATAGGCGTTGCCTTTAATCCCAACGAGCCGTTAAGAGCGAGTATTTCAAATCTCTCGAGAAACTTACGCAAAAAAATTTCTCAAATCTGTTTTGTAGCCGGCCGGCAACCCGATTATGCCAAAGTGGGTGATATTATTAGAGAGTCAGTGTGGAAGACGCTCAAGACACAGCTTTGACAAACGCAGGAATGGCAAATGTCAAAAGAGCTGTGGATCAGGACAGGATAGGGGACAACCTCGGAAAGAAACGGGCTTATGTGGACCAGAACAAGTACAAGTGGATCCCATAATGGCATTGGACAAAATGGTCACTTTTTGTTAGAAGCTGTTTCAAAATCCTTTAAATAACGCTTCCGACGAAGCTAATAACGAGCTTGCCGGAAGCGCGGACGGGAGGACAAGATCTGAAAAATGCGCATCTGTGTAATTGACGGCCAGGGTGGAGGCATAGGAAGCGCCATCATTAAAAAACTTAAGGAAGCCTTTGACGAATCAGTGGAAATTATTGCGCTCGGGACAAACGCCATTGCCACAGCTCAAATGCTCAAGGCAAGGGCAAACCGGGGCGCTTCCGGAGAAAATGCCATTGTCCGTATGGTTTCGCAGGCCGATCTTGTTGTGGCTCCCATAGGGATTGTGATGGCTCATGCTATGATGGGAGAGGTCACACCAAGGATTGCCGAGGCCGTGGCTGCGTGCCCGGCTAAAAAGTTCCTCGTCCCACTCACCCAGGAAAAAGTGGAAATTGTAGGAATGCTGCCCACCCCACTCCCCCCCCTGATCGAAACTTTAATCGAAAAACACTTGAAGGAGCTGATATCTGAAAATGTGTGAAGCCAATGCCTACATAATCCGCGATGGCAATGAAGAACTTGTGATGGAGGCAGTCGACAAGGTTGAACCGGAAAACCACGGGCTCCGGCTGGTGAATATCTTCGGCGACCAGAAGTTCATACACGCCCGTATTCATGCCCTCTCCCTAGTGAATCACAAGATTCTCCTTAAGGAATAGCAACAGTTATAGCATGTTCAGCGGATAGGACCTCTATTGAAGCTCAAGCTCGCCAAAACGGCAGGTTTCTGCATGGGAGTCCGCAGAGCGGTCGAGATTGTCCTGGATGCCGCCAACAGACTGCAGGGCCCCATTTATACCTATGGCCCGCTTATCCACAATCCTCAAGTTTTAGAGATTCTGACGGAAAAAGGCGTAACTGTCTTAGAAGATGTCTCGGGCGCTAAACCTGGAAGCGTCGTCATACGAGCACATGGGATACCACCTCAGGCCATGCAGGCCCTTGTTGATGCAGGACTTACCATCATCAATGCGACCTGTCCCAGGGTAATCAAGGTTCAGACCATCATCAGCAAGTATGCAAGGCAGGGTTATGCCTCCGTCATTGTGGGCGACAAGGATCACCCCGAGGTCATGGGCCTCCTTGGATATGCCGAAGGCATGGGCTATGTCATCAGCCACCCGGACGATCTTGACAAACTCCCCTCTCTAGAACGCGCCATTGTGGTGGCCCAGACCACCCAGGACGGTCACCTCTTTAATCGCATTGCCAAGACCATGGCTGAACGCTTTCCTCACTTCAAGGTATTTAACACTATCTGCGACTCAACCCTTAAACGCCAGGCTGAGGTCAGGGAAATGGCCAAGGCCGTGGATGCGGTGGTTGTAGTGGGCGGTCGCAACAGTGGCAATACCCAGCGATTGGCGCAAGTGGTTGAGCAAGAGGGGGTTCCGGCTTTTCATGTCGAGAGTGAGACGGAACTCGACTGTCAGGCCATCGAGCCGTTACGCTCCATAGGGATTACGGCTGGGGCTTCCACTCCCAACTGGGTCATCAAGAAAGTTTTCAGGACCATCGAGGCCCTTCCCCATCAGGCAAAAGGGCGATGGCGTCTTATGCTCTTCAGGATACAGCGATGGTTGCTCTTGAGCAATCTCTATCTGGCAGTGGGCGCTGGGTGTCTGAGTTACACGTGTGCACTGCTGTCGGGAATCAAGCCGGGCTTTGCGCCGGCCCTGATGGCTTCGTGCTATGTCCTTTCTATGCACATATTAAACAATTTCATCGGAAGGGAGGCAGTCCGTTACAATGATCCGGACCGTGCCAGCTTTTATGACAACAATCGCCTGATCCTTTTGGCCATAGCCGTCATTTCGGGTACCGTAGGACTATTCATGGCATTTGCTATGGGATCTGTCCCGTTTCTTATAGTTCTTGTCATCAGTCTCCTGGGCTTGTTTTATAAGGTCAAGATCATCCCGGGACGGCTTAAGATAGGGAAAAAGATTCAGCGGATTAGTGACGTGCCGGGCTCAAAGACCGTGCTGATCGCCCTCGCATGGGGGATCGTGACGGTGGTCCTTCCTCACCTTTCAGTCTCTTTACAAATTACAACTACGATGATCTTCGTCTCCTTATGGGCATCGGCCATGGCATTTGTGCGGACAGCTTTTTTTGATATTCTCGACATGCAGGGGGACCGGATTGTGGGGCAGGAAAGCCTGCCTATTGTGCTGGGTGAAAAAAAGACTTTTCGTATACTCAAACTGCTTCTGGTCATCTTTCTGGCGGCGCTCATTTTTGCGCCCATGATGCATCTGGCCACCACCCTGGCCTATGGCATGATCCTGTCGGTATTCTATATGTCTAAGGTGCTTATGGCCTTTGAAAGGCACTGGGTTGTCCCGGGTTTCAGATTTGAGTTTCTAGTGGAAACCCTTTTTGTCTTCACGGCAATGGTTTCTGGCCTATGGCAGCTTCTTGCCTGAGTTGTCGAACTTCGGGGCTGCTCCACAATTGATGTCATTAGAGCCAGTTTCGGCAAGGGACTGTAAATATTCTTCCCACTCAATCGGCAGCATGTATTTTTTCTTGTTGTTGCATACCTTGCATGCAGGCACCACATTCCCTTTGGTGGATTTGCCACCTCTTGCCATAGGCACGATATGATCCATCGTAAGGGCTGCCGGCGAAAAAGATCCGCCGCAATAATGACATAGGCCTCGGGCCAGTTGGCGCTTCCACCATTGCGACCCTCTCAGCTTCCTGGCTTTTTGCCGCTCCCGGCTAAGAAAGACATCGTCTATTTCAATTGTAAAATGAATCAAAACCCCTCTTTTACTGGATAGACATCGTATAGGGCCGGGTTAAACCCAATGCTGTTGAATTAAGGGGTCGATTCGACAAAAATCCCCCTAAATCCCCCTTTGACAAAGGGGGACTTTCAAGGGCTCCCCCCTTTCCTAAAGGGGGGCCGGGGGGGATTTTGTAGGGCATCAGGTTCATGAATTGATCCTTAATTCAACAGCATTGAGGGTTAAACCCCGCCCGTCATAAATAAAAGTCTAATCAAGCTCATACAGCATTTCAAGCAAAAAGGGATTTACCGAAACTCAGTGTTTGGCTTGCAAATGCGCTCAACGTGGTCTATATTTATAAAAGACTATCTTAGGAAAGGCGCAATCCTTGAACAATCAAACCCTCTTTGGCATCTACAGCATTATATGAACTCCCCGAACGTGGAAACCAAAAACGTATCGTTTAATGAATTTGACCTTCCCCAAAGGGTCTTAAAGGGGATAGAGTCAGCAGGCTTCACGCACTGCACACCTATTCAGGCCCTTTCTTTACCCATTACACTAGAAGGAGACGATATTGCTGCCCAGGCCCAGACAGGCACGGGTAAAACGGCCGCATTTCTGATTACGATCATCGCCCGTCTCATCAGGAACCCTGAGCCAAAAGATGCAGGCCCCCGTGCCCTGATCGTTGCACCCACCCGCGAGCTGACAGTTCAAATTTGCGAGGAGGCAAAACTCCTGGGAAGCTATACCGATTTTAAGATCCTACCCATCTTTGGCGGTATTGACTACGTGAAACAGGAACAGGCCCTTCGCAGGGGTGTCGACATCGTGGTCGCAACACCGGGCCGCCTTATTGACTACACAAAGCAAAAGGCCTTCAACCCCAAAAATGTGCGCATTCTGGTCATCGATGAAGCAGACCGGCTTTTTGATATGGGCTTTATTAAAGACCTCCGCTATATCCTAAGACAATTACCCCGTTATACCAGGCGGCAATCCATGCTTTTTTCCGCCACCCTTTCATATGCGGTTATGGAGTTGGCCTATGAGTACATGAACAACCCGCAAGGCATTTCAGCAGATCCTGAAAAAATCACAGTGGAAGAGATCGACCAGGTCATGTACCACGTAGGCAACGATTTAAAGCCAAACCTTTTGCTAGGTCTTTTGAAGCACGAAACATGGAACCGCCTTCTCATCTTCGCCAATACTCGAAACGGTGTTGAAATGCTGGCTCGTAAGCTGAGGGACAACGGCCATGCAGCCCTTGGGATCACGGGCACAGTGCAACAAAAGAAGCGCCTGAAAATCATGCAGCAGTTCAAGGCAGGCGAAGTCAAGATCCTGGTAGCCACGGACGTGGCCTCAAGGGGCATCCATGTTGAAGACATCGACCTTGTCATCAATTACGATATCCCTCAGGACCCTGAAGATTATGTCCACCGCATTGGACGCACCGGCCGCGTAGGCAAGAGTGGAAAAGCCATCATGCTTGGTTGTGAAAAATACGTGTACTATCTGGAAGCTGTGGAGAAATTTATCGGAGAAAAGATAAAGGTGGAATGGACTGATGACGATTGGTACGAGAAAGACCTATCCAGGCCGTATCGCCCAAGGCAGAGAAGAGTCGAATCACGCCATTCCAAACCATCCCCCCGCTCCAGGTATAGCCAAAAAACTGCAAAACGAAAACAAACAAGCCACAGAGGTTCAAAGGCCCAGCCCAAGCGAGCTTAGCCAAGCCCTGACCGCTCTGTCCACCAGATCATAGTATTTAAGAGATCCTCCCAGGCCTCGTCTGCCAAAAAAATAGTTGATCTCCAGAAAAAAGGGAGAAGCTTCCTTTTCATTCTGTGGAAACAGAAGGTCAAAGCCTGCAAGGTTGATCCCGGTCTTCAAGCAAAAATCAGACACTACAGCCTCCCCTGCCTCCTGAAGCTCGGGATCTGCCTCATGATCAATAATAGCACCGGCCTTTAGGCTGGTCAGAAACCGTGATGGATCTTGCTGCACGCGCCAGTAGCTGAAAAATTCGCCTCCTATCACCACAACACGCAGACTCCGGCCACCGCAAGCAACATATTCCTGAAGTAAAAAACCTTTCTGTCCGCTTTGCTCTGCCACTTGCATCCATTGTAAGGTCTCTCTTAAGGCCTCTTCGCTTTCTAGCAACAAAACCCCCTCTCCCTCCCCGCCCCAGTCTGCCTTGAAGACACAGGGAAAATTTAGCGGACACGTTAGAGAGTCCTGCCCATAATGACCGTAGTAGGAAGAAAGTGTCTCAAAGGAATAGGTTTGTGGAAAAGACGCCCCTATTTGTCGAAACAGCCGGGCCTGGCCCAGTTTGCCCGGAAAATCAAAGCGGGCATCATAGCCGGGAAAGACATGGTCGCAATGCTTACGGCACAGCCGGTAAAGGGCTTCACTGCATCCCTGGGGGAGGATAACGGCCTGCGCCATGGAAATGGCGGCCCGATCATCATCATTAGGCAGCCTACCGGCACATAAAATATTCTTGTCCGCCACAATGTTCGGATGAAATGACAGGATCATGTTAGTATCCGAACCTCCTGATAGCTCTTTCATCACGCGTCCAGTTCTTCTGAACCCGAACCCATAGCTTCAAAAAAACCTTGCGCCCCACCATGCGCTCGATGTCCTCTCTGGCCTGCTCCCCTATGCGCTTGAGCATTCTCCCTGCCTTGCCTATGATGATCCCTTTTTGGGAATTCCGCTCTACATGGATAGCGGCATGAATGTCGACCATGTTTTTGTCGGGGCGTTTTTTGAAGGACTCCACCGTAACGGCTACAGCATAAGGAATCTCCTCTCCGGTCAGGCGGAATACTTTTTCCCGTATAATCTCTGCTGCGATAAAGCGTTCCGTCTGATCCGTAACGGTCTCCTCCGGATAATAGCGTGGCCCCTCCGGAAGCACGGCAACCATCTCTGCCACAAGTTCGTCAAGCTGTATGCGCTCAAGGGCGGATATGGGCACTATGGCTCGGAAAGGATAGGCATTTTGCCATTGTTCTATTTGGGGAAGGAGCCTTCCCTTTTCCATCAGGTCAACCTTATTTATGGTTAAAATAACCGGCAAGTCTCTCTTTCTAAGATATTTAAGGATAATACCATCTGAGGGATTATCAGGATAAGTCGCATCAGTAAGAAACACGACCAAATCTACATCCCCCATAACCTTCATGGCCACCTCCACCATGCGCACGTTCAAAGTCCCTCTAGCCCGATGAATACCAGGGGTATCCAAGAAGATAAGCTGTGCTTCGGGCTGATGGACCACTCCCAGGATGCGGTGGCGGGTAGTCTGTGGTTTTTCAGAGGTAATGGCAATCTTTTGGCCAAGCAGTTGATTCAACAGGGTCGATTTTCCCACATTGGGGGCACCGATAATGGCAATAAATCCGGATCTAGATGGGCTCATCTAATTACCCCTAAGACTTGCATCTCAATGTTATTACCTTAAAGGCCGTTCCTTTAAAGTCCCCCTTTTATAAAGGGGGATTTAGGCCTGCCCTGGCGCGACTTGGTCGGTATATATCGTAACCTAAGTAGTTATGTTCGATCACCCTTTTTCGCAACGCATCAAAGCCAGGTCTGGGCCAGGGGGGATTTTCAAACTCTCCAAAGAAATCCCCCCTTCCCCCCTTTACAAAAGGGGGGATATTTTGAGCTTAAGTTAATGAAATTGACTTGTATCTGAGGATCTCTCTCCCGCTCTGTGAAAAATCAGCAAAATCCTTACATGGCTGAAATATAGCCGAGCCATGCATTGATGTCAATTGAAGCTCTCTGTAGCAGGCTGCAAGGAATTGAGACCTTTGCAAAACTGTCATTTTTTCGTGATGCGGCGTCAGGCTTCGAATTTTAATCCTCGAAATACATAATGTATTCCTCCGATTAAAATTTTTGCCTTCCTTGCCTGACAAAAAAATGTCGCGTTTTTCAAAGGTCTCGAATTTTGAGCTTACAAACATCAAAAAACCCCGCAAACTATATTGTAGTTATTTGGGCATCAGCCCGAAGAAATTTGACCCCAACACGATTCGCTTGCAGTTTCGGATCAGATTCGGCATAAGATATAGACTTCGAAGGAATTCTTATCGGACCGATCATACAAGGGGAAAGGGAATCATCTCGCCATGGGACAATTAATGGAAACGATTTGTCACATCAATGATTTCTTGTGGGGTGCCTGGACGCTTTATGTTCTGCTCGGGGCAGGCATAGTTTTTACGCTCTGGACTAAGTTCTCACAGTTCAAAATCCTCACCCATGGCGTGGCCGTCACCAGGGGTAAGTATGACAAGGCTGATGATCCGGGCGTCATCAACCATTTCCAGGCTCTTTCGGCAGCCTTGTCCGCAACCATAGGCTTGGGCAACATCGGTGGTGTAGCCGTAGCCATAGCCCTGGGGGGACCCGGTGCGCTGTTCTGGATGTGGATTGTTGGATTTTTTGGTATGGCGCTCAAAGCCGTGGAGATTACCCTGGCCATGTTGTACCGCAATACCGACGACCCGGATGATCCGCATGGCGGGGCTATGTGGGTCATCCACAACACTGTTGGAGCTAAAGGCGGATTCTCGTTGGTGGTGGCGAAAACCCTCGGGGTTATTTTCTGCATCACGCTGCTGATCATGACCATGGCGGGGGGTAATATGTTCCAGACCTGGAATGTGGCTGACTTGACGCTTAATTATTTCGGGGTTCCCAAGATAGCAACCGGCATTGTCTTGGCCATTTTGGTCGGATTGGTAATCGTCGGCGGGATCAAACGGATTGGCCAAGTGGCCGCCAGACTTGTTCCTATTATGTGTGTCCTTTATTTGCTTTCCTCACTGGCCGTTTTGGCTGTGAATGTGCAAGAGATTCCATCCATGTTTGCTCTGATTTTCAGGTGTGCTTTCGCGAAGACGGAGGCTGCGGGTGCCTTTCTAGGCGGAACATTCGGATTCGTTTTCGCTCAGGGTATGAAAAGGGCGTTATTTTCAAACGAAGCGGGTCTGGGTTCCGCGCCTATAGCGCATGCCGCGGCCAAGACAAATGAGCCGGCCCGGGAAGGAATTGTGGGCGGAATGGGCCCGTTTATTGACACGCTTTGTATATGCAGCCTCACCGCTTTGGTCATCATTTCCACCGGCACTTGGAACCGTGGACCGATCGGCGAGATGACAGGTGTAGTTGAGCTTGTTAAGAACGAAGGCAAGATCGAGCTGGTCGCGCCGGAACAGGTGAGTGCCTTGCCCGAACTTCCGCAAGGCGAAACCTGGAAAGTTAATACACAGGTATTTTTCCTGCTCAGGATACCCGTTGATCAAGAAGGGGCATGGAAACATATCAGGATATACGGAACCATTCAGGGAGATCGTCTGGGAAAACCCCGAACCATAGAATGGGAAGAAATACCTGTTGGCGCTCAGTGGGTCCTTGACAAAGAGGGTAAAACCGTCAAGGGTGTCTTTCGCAACTTTGCGGGTGCTACCCTGACGGGCCACGCCTTTGATCGTGCCTTCCCCGGACTTGGCAAGTGGCTGGTTACGCTTGCCGCGTGGTTCTTTGCCGTCTCGACCATGATCTCGTGGAGTTACTACGGTGAGCAGGGGGTGGTATACATGTTTGGCAAGAGGGCTGTTCTGCCTTACCAGCTTATATTCCTTCTTCTGGCGGTAGTGGGTGCTTTCCTGGTGAAAAACAATACCGAACTCGGGGCGTTAGCCGATTTTGGCACCGGTTGGATGTTATGGGCCAACATGCTCATCGTACTTACGATGGGACACCTGGCCGTAAAAAGTCTGGATGATTATTTCAAGCGGCTGGAAGCCGGAGCATTTAAACCCCAAAGTGCAACAAACGGATCGTCCAGTCATAAGGAAAAAAGGGGTATTGCATCTTAAGGGCTTGTTGCCCAAACCCGCTTCTTGTGTTTGTGGCGCACGTTACTAAGGGCTCGCGCAAAAACAACTTGGCAGAATTGGCGCTCAGATTTGGGTTAGATTTGGCCGATCCGATTGAGCAAAACCGCAGGAATAGCAGGCTATTTCGATGGTTTTGCGAATGAGTATCGGCCAAAGAAAGCCTGAAGCTGGGATGCCAAAATGGTAAGTTATTTTTGGGCGAGCCCTAAGGACATCTAGAGAGGAATCAATTGTAAAATGAAGAAGAAAAAAAGGATTGCTTTAGTCGCCCACGACCAACGGAAAGAGGATTTGCTAAGTTGGGTTAAATATAATGCCGATGTGTTATCCAAGCATGAATTGTATGCGACCGGGACAACCGGGAAGATTATATCCGAGGCATGTTCAATAGATATTCATAGACTGAAAAGTGGGCCTCTTGGTGGAGACCAACAGCTCGGTGCTATGATAGCCGATGGCCAGCTTGATATATTGATATTCCTGTGGGACCCTATGACGACCCAGCCACACGATGTAGATATAAAGGCATTACTCAGAATGTCGGTACTATATAATCTACCAGTAGCCTGTAATAGATCCACCGCAGATTTCATCATATCAAGCCGCCTGTTTGATGGGGAATACGAACCTACAATTAAAGATTATAGTAAATACATAAGCAGAAGCATATAGTCCCGGCATGGCTTTCGTGCTGACAAAAAGACTAATAAATCTATAGCCTTATAGTGTTAACTTCCACGGGTCACATTAACCGATGTTAAAGCTTGGCAATTAGCTTAACGCATGTTAATCTGTGAGAGCTGGGTTAACATTATCATTGAGGCAAAAGCCATGACTAACAAAAAGTACGTTACTATCCCAGAACTGGCCAAGCTTCTCGGGGTCAGCCGCATCGCCGTTTACAATCGGGTGAAGAAAGGACAGATCCCTGCCACAAAGATAGGCCGGACATACGTTATTACCGACCAGACTATCGCAAACATCCTTGGGAAGGAAGTGTCAGGAAGAGGAAAGAAACGTATAGATGCCGCTGTTCACAAAACAGTCCGGGAATACGGCGAAGTCCTAAAGCAATTGGGCAAGGAATGATGAGAATCATCACGGTAGCAGACGTAGAATACCTTGCCTTCCGACTCGCAAAGGAACATCTAGCTTTCAATGAGCCACCAGATTTTTCTACCCGGTTTCCAAATGTGCTTGAAAGCTGTGTGGTGACACCGTTTCAGAGGTTCTCCGGCAAGGCCTTGTACCCCACGCTTGTCGCCAAGGCCGGCATTCTCTTTTACCTTATGATCAAGAACCATCCATTTCAGAATGGTAACAAGAGAATTGCTATAACCACCTTGCTCGCATTCTTGCACGGTAACAAAAAATGGCTCGAGGCTGACACCCAAGAATTGTACAATTTCACAGTGTGGGTAGCAATGAGTCCGGCCGAATTCAAAGAACAGGTTGTTTCGGCTATCCAGAAGTTCATTAGAAATCACCTAACAGATACGGACTAGCCTGCCCAATCGTGGGATTATCAGACCTACACAGGCTGTTGCCAAACTGAGGTTTCATTGAGCGGCCATTAAAAGTTTTGTAGTAGATACCCACGGGCCTACGCCCGTGGCACTTTATTGCGGAAGTGTTTGTTATTGAGGATTTCGCACCCTCAAACTCCCGCGTACATTAAGGATGACATTCACCCCCGCCCTTACGGACGGGGTCCTTTGTCATATTTTGATAGGAAAAAATTCAAGTTGAGGGGGCTCGATTATGCTTACAGACATACAATTAGACCGCTATGCAGATGTCTTGCTGTGGGGGCTAAAGACCGCAAGGAACGGCAACTTCAAAAAAAATGACATTATTTTGATTCGCTACGATCCTGCTGCCACGATGATGGCTGAGCGCCTTCACGAAAAGGTTCTTGATATGGGGATGCACCCGGTCCTGCGCGTGGACTCGACAACCGAAATGCAGCGTTGTTTTTACAAAAAAGCCAATAACAAACAACTTGTTTTCCAGCCACCCGGAGTGAAGGAGTTATACAAACATTTGAACGGCTCCATATATCTCCATGCCCCGGAATCTCTGACCCATCTCAGCGACGTTGATCCAAGAAAGATTTCAAAGGCGCTGGTCTCCAGGAAGCCGCTTCGCGATATCCTGGATAAACGAGAAGAAGTGGGGGCCTTTGGTTGGACCCTTTGTATGCTGCCAACCCCAGAGCTGGCAAAGCGTGCGGGGCTTTCCATGAGGCAGTATACAAATCAGATTATCAAAGCGTGTTATCTTGATAGAAACGATCCGGTTCAAGGATGGAAGACCTTTTTCAAAGAGGCCTCGGCCGTTAAAAAATGGATCAACAGCATGGATGTGAAACACTATCATATCGAGTCCGAAAAGATTGACCTCAAAATCACGCCGGGGCACAGAAGGAAGTGGATCGGAATCTCGGGACACAATATTCCCAGCTTTGAAATCTTTCTTTCCCCTGACTGGAGAGGAACCGAAGGTTTTTATTTTGCGAACCAACCTTCTTTCCGAAGCGGAAATTATGTGGAGGCCGTGAAATTGGAGTTCAGGAAGGGAAAGGCCGTGAAGGCCTCGGCAAAAAAAGGAAAAAATTTCCTGATCAAACAGCTATCAATGGATAAAGGTGCATGCAGGGTTGGAGAGTTTTCCTTGACCGACAAGCGATTCTCCAGGATTAATAAGTTTATGGCGAATACCCTTTTTGATGAAAACTATGGAGGCCGTTACGGAAACTGCCACATTGCCCTGGGTGCATCATATTCAGATACCTACGACGGAAATCCCTCTGAGCTGACAAAGGAGAAGAAGCGGCGATTAGGATTCAATGATTCGGCCCTTCACTGGGACCTGGTGAACACGGAAAAAAAGAGAGTCACTGCCTATCTGAGTTCCGGAAGCCGGGTGATCGTTTACGACAATGGGGAGTTCAAATACTGACAGGCAGGTGGGTCCGCATCTTTCGATGAACTCAAGATGCCCCGAACTAATTCGAAGGGCACCGGGCGGTTCACAGAGCCTGTAGGGCCATAGCCGTATAAGGATTCGATCATGCATTTTCACAGTTTATCATTAAATGGAAATCGCACCACGATAAAGGAATTATTATCGAAATCTAAGAAGGGAGATAGAATTTCGTGTAGAATTAAAAATCCCAGGTTCACGGGAATATTCAATGAAATCGAATCGAGAGGAACTGAGATATTCCCCTCTTTGCTTTCCCAAAGCCTTAGTATGAGCAAAGTCCATCAGGCATTGCATTACGTGGATTACATGGTTCCGGATACACAGGTTTTGTTCAGAAGGTTTCATACTCAAAAAGTCCTAAGAAAATATGCAGAAAAAAATATACTACATGCCCTTGTCAAGGAGGACCGCGCTTCAATGGGTATGGGAGTCCATCCTTGTTGGTCATTAAATGAATTAGCTTGGATAATCATTCACATGAAAAGACCCCCAATAGTTGTTCAACCCATCTTAGAGAGTTTCAGAGAGTTTAGGCTAGTGATATTGGGAGATATCGTTGTTGCAAAGGAAAAGATAAATAGTGATGAGATTTTTTGGAATAACAGAATTTTTGGAGGCATCACAAAGTTCATAACTCCCAGCAAACAAATTGTTGAGTTTGCAAAAGAGATGATGCACATTGGAAAATTTCCATGGGCGTACACAGATCTGCTTGTTACCGATGATGATATCTTTCTATCTGAAATCAGCCTGTCTGGCAGTAATGCGGGAATGAAAAAGTACAATCTTAATAAGTTAAAAAAGAAAATGATAGAAAAATGGCTGGCAAATAAATAGATAACACCCTAATTTAGCGATGCTCAATTAAGTGGTATTAGTTCCTTAATTCTAAAATTCGTGTTTTTCCTGGAAGAAAATTGAAGAACAATCACGCCTCTTCTCAAGGCGAAAGCCGCAATGCACGAAAGAGAAAAAGAACGAAAAAAACCAAAGCACAATTAAATGCAATGCGCCTAAAATACAATGTGAGCGACTTTAGCAATTTGTCGTTGGGATTTGACTCGACATTTGGTTTTAGTATCTGAAATTGCTTCTTTTCGTACTTTCGTGTATTGCGGCGTTCGCCTTGAGAAGAGGCGTGATAAATTTATTTTGGTTCCGGCTTGTCCGGGTTAAGTATTTGTTAATAGGTATTGGTTTTTTGAGTTTGACTCAATTGAGCTAATAGAAAAAAGAAGCTGGTAGCGTAGCCAAAAGCGTAATGCTTATCAAAGCCATACTCTTCGACCTGGATGGAACACTGCTTGACACCCTGGTGGATATTGCCGACTCGGCAAACAATACTCTGGTGAGATACGGCCTTCCCACCCATAGCATAGATGCCTATCGCTACTTCATCGGTGATGGGGTGAATATGCTTATCACGCGTGCACTGCCTAACGAAAAACGTGATATTGATATTATAGCGAAATGCGTAAAGGGATTTCGTGAGTATTACAGCCGCAACTGGAACGTAAAGACGAGGCCTTACGATGGTGTGCCGGAACTTTTAGACTCACTGGCCGCCAAGCAGATCAAGATGGCCATACTCTCGAACAAACCAGATGACTTCACTAAACAATGTGTCAGTGAGCTTTTGCCTAATCATCACTTTGAAATGATATCAGGCCAGCGCGATGCAATTCCGATGAAGCCAGACCCGATTGGTGCTCTCCAAATAGCCGACAACCTCGGTATTACACCATCACAATTTCTGTATCTAGGAGATAGCGCCATTGACATGGACACAGCCGTGCGTGCGGGTATGTTCCCCGTGGGGGCGCTATGGGGCTTTCGACCGTTAGAAGAGTTGCAGGAGCATGGTGCGCGGGCAGTGATTGAGCGGCCAATGGACCTCTTAGGGCTCGTGGATACCTCTTGCCGATCAATAAAGGAATGAAGCCAGACCTAAAATTCTTTGTGACCAAATGTGGCATTTCAAGATTGACGGTTTCGCAAAAAGTCTTTTGCGAATGACATTGAGCATTTTGGGATAAAAGCACTCAATATGTTCAGCGTTAAGAAATGCCAACTGTTTGAGGGCGTTAGCCCGAGTTTTATCATTCTAGCTGAACATTTTGAGCGCGCCCAAAATGCTCACGGAGTGAGGAAAATCGACTTTTTACGAGACCATCAAGATTATGGTTTCTCGGTTTGTCGGTTTATTTTGACTTGTTTGAAGCATTGGAAGCTTCTTTCTTGAGCTTCAGCGCCTCCTCATAGACCACTTTCCTCGAAAGGCCATATTCTTTGGCAACCTCTTTTACCACGTCGGACAAGGGACGACCTGTCTCAAGGCGCAAGCGCTTAAGCTCGCGTACAAGCGAGTTGCGGTCTAATTCCCCGGCTCCTTCACAGCCTCCCACAAGGAGCGTACATTCACCTTTCAGGGCAGAACGTGCTGCCAACACTTTGAGTATCTTACTCAATGATCCTCTGAGGTTCTCCTCATGAATTTTGGTCAATTCCCGTGCCACCACGGCCTTTCGGTCTCCCATCAGATTGATGACTTCCTGCATCAGACCCAGGAGCCGTTTGGGAGACTCATAAAAAATAAGGGTGTGGGGCTCTTCTTTTAGTCTTTTCAGGAGGTCTCTGCGCTTGGAGGATTTTCTTGGAACAAATCCTACAAAGACAAAGCTGTCTGTTGGAAGTCCTGATACACTTAATGCGGCAATCAAGGCCGAGGCCCCTGGGATCGGGACAACCGGGATGGCTGCCCTGATGGCCGCCCGTACAAGATAATGCCCAGGGTCTGATACTGATGGGGTGCCTGCATCCGTAACAAGTGCAATGGAGTTGCCGGCTTTGAGTTTCTCGATAAGCGCCGGGGTGCGCTTCTCTTTATTATGGTCATGGTATGAGAGAAGTGGCTTGGAAACCTCATAACGTGTCATCAGCTTCCTGGTCTGTCGCGTATCCTCGGCTGCGATCAGCTCCACCTCTTTCAGAATGCGGATGGCTCGCAAGGTTATGTCTTCCATGTGGCCGATAGGCGTGGCCACTACAAAAAGTGTGCCACGGGCGGCTGGATTGGTTGGATTGACTCCGTCAGTAGGCAAGCTCAAAGGCATTCTTTATGATTTCAACATCCGGGGCGTCCGGCAGCAGGCGGATGGCCACTACATCAAAGCGGGCCTTTTTGGCCATCTGCTCAGTTTCTTTCAGATAATTGAGGGCCACCATCGATACCTTACGCTGCTTTCGGGGTGTCACGGCCCACTTGGGCCCCCCAAACTCGTCTGTACGTCGGGCCTTTACTTCGATAAAGGCAAGCACATGTCTGTCCTGGGCGATAATATCAATCTCGCCCAGTTTGCAACGATAGTTTCGTTCAATAATCTTATATCCGTTTTTCTTCAGAAATTTCACAGCAATCGATTCGCCGCTTTCTCCAGTTTGGCGCCGCCCATTATTGACCGGGTTTTCCGGTTTTTGCATACGTCTTCTAAACATAGAGGTTTCCAAGCTCAAAGCTCAAAGGGCAAAAGTCAGATGCTTTGCCTTTGAACTTTCAGCTTTGAGCTTTCAGCTCAATATATTCCCTAACCCCACGAAAGGTTTTCCTGTGAATCGAGCAATACCCAAAGGTACGAATCGCAGTACGGTGTTGTTCGGTGCCGTACCCCTTATTCTTGCCAAAGCCAAATTCGGGAAACTCCTCGTCATAAAAGCCCATGAGTCGATCCCGTGTCACCTTGGCAATAATAGACGCTGCCGCAATGCACAGAGACCGCCTGTCACCATGTTTGATGGCCTGCTGTGGGACCGGAGATCTGATTGGAAAGATACCGTCAACCAGCAAGTAATCCGGGGCTGGTCTAAGATTATCAACTGCGAAACGCATGGAAAGGAGGGAGGCCTGAAGGATATTGATCCGGTCGATTTCCGCCGGATCGACAATCCCTATCCCAATAGAGACCGCCTGCTCATAGATTGTAACAAAAAACTGTTCTCTCCTTTTGGGGCTCAATCGCTTGGAGTCATCAATATGGGAGAGATAACAGTCTTGAGGGAGGATGACTGCTGAAGCGACTACCGGGCCGGCAAGGGGGCCCCTTCCGGCCTCATCGATGCCGGCAATTTTTGAATATCCCTGTTTCCTGGCCTCTTTCTCAAACCGCTCAGGATTGGTGTCCACGAGTCACTATCCAACAACATTGACGATTTTCGATTGAAGATTGACTATTTGAGGAAAGAAATCTTGATCCTTGAATATTCAATCATCAATCGTCAATATTCAATCCATTTTTTAGGTAACCAATTAGACTCGTATAATTAGTGCCGACCGAGTATAGGAAACAGTCTCTTCTGACTAGTGGGGACGCAGTTCCCTGATCCTGGCCGCTTTGCCCCGCCGTTTTCTCAGGTAATAGAGACGCGAGCGACGAACCCGGCCACGAAAAATTATCTCAATTTTCACGATGTTGGGAGAATGCATGGGGAAAATGCGCTCCACCCCGATTCCGTAGGAGATTTTGCGCACCGTGAATGTGGCATTCGTAGTGCCTTTGCGCTTCCTGATGACAGCCCCTTTAAATATCTGAACCCGTTCCTTTTCCCCTTCTCTGATTTTAACATGCACCTTTACGGTATCGCCGGGTTTGAAATTCGGTAAGTCAAATCGCATTTGTTCCTTTTCAATTGCCTTGATAGCTTCCATCTCTTCCTCCAATCTTTCTCCCCAATAACCTGTCAAGCACAATGGCAGCAGCCGAGCGTACAGACAGGTGGTTATATCCTGTATGCCCCATGATAGGGGCCAGAACATAGTCGGCTTTATCAATAAACTCTCGTGTCAGTCCCCACCCTGTGCCGAAAAGAAGCAGGTAGGGGTCTTCACCTCCTAGCATCTCTGCCAGGGCACCATAACTGATATTACGAGGGTTGGGCCTCGCATCCGTCACAACAGTTACCGGCACGCCCTTACCGTTTGAGGCGATTTCGTCCAGTACATCATCCAGAGATACAGCGACCCTGATCAGTTTTAACGCCTCTCTGCGGTCAGGATTGTACCTGGCACCCACACCCTCGGTCCAGTGAGACATAATCCGCTCAACGAGCTCCCGCTGGTCTTCCAGAGGTGTGACTATATAGAAGGCCTGCACGCCATAGGTTTTGGCAGCCCTTGATATGTCGTGCAAATCAAGGTTGCTGACGGCCGAGGCAATCACCTCGCCGTTTTTGTTGTACACCGGATGGTGTATCAACGCCAAGTAAAGGTTGCCTGAGGCTGTCAAGACGCTGTGGAGTGCTTTCCTATGATAGTTTTGATATCCTGCTGGATTTTTTTCATATACGCTATGTCGTCCGATGTAAGAGGCCGGCCCATAAGCAGGTCGGGCCTTCTTAAGACTGTGCGAACCAGTGAGGCCTGTCGCCGCCACTGCCTTATGGCACCGTGGTCACCGGAGAGCAACACTTCCGGCACATTGGCCCCCTCAAAAGACCTGGGCCGCGTATATTGCGGATACTCCAGGAGCCCGTTTGAGAAAGAATCCTCCTGGGCCGAGTGCTCACTGCCAAGCGTGCCTGGAATCAATCGGGTCACTGCATCGATGACTACCATGGAAGCAAGTTCACCGCCGGTCAGAACATAATCTCCGATGGAAATCTCGTCATCTACAAGATGCTCACTGACTCGCTCGTCCATACCCTCGTAACGGCCACAAACCAAGATGAGACCTTTACATCCTGCAAGTTCTTGGGCCACCCTTTGGTTAAGAAGTCGCCCTTGAGGCGTGAGCAAAACCGTGTAAGCCTCAGGATGTTTCTTTCTAGCACACCGAATGGCCTCTGCCACGGGTTCCGGTTTCATCACCATCCCGCAACCGCCGCCATAAGGGCGGTCGTCTACGGTGTGGTGCCGGTCTTTGGCATAGTCCCTGATGTTTATAGGCTCGACCAATATATATCGGCGCTCAATCGCCCTCTTTACAATCCCTGCACCGAGTAAGGCGGAGAACATCTCAGGAAATAGCGTAAGAACTGCAAA
>DAOUTV010000036.1 GCA_030668505.1 Desulfobacterales bacterium
CATTGAAAATTCAATATTTATGTCAGCCGACTTCGCCATAGTAGCTTTAGCTACGACGGCTGAATTGGAGCATTTTCATTTCTGTCATTGCCCGCCCTGGCGCGACAGAAGCCGGAGAATGCCACCGAGAGAAAAACCCGGTCTGTCTTCGACCCTGAGCTCAGACCGAAGGGGGCCAGGGTTTCGGATTTCGTGTTTCGGATTTCGAATTTTTGACCGAAAAAACAGAGGCTTTCGGTCAAGCACTATATAACAACCGTAGCTCCGTGCGTGTTTCTGCTTCTCATGTCAGGATGTATTCAATGGCTTTAGCATTTATCAGGAACCCCCGCTTCCCGACAGGCTATGGTATTGTATTCGCTTGTGTGTTGCTGCTGGGAAGCGGATGTGGAGCGCTACGCCGAAGTGCAATCCGCAATCTTGCCGGAGTCTTTTCGGATCCGCCCGGATCAAATGTATTTGTGCAGGACGACGATCCCGAGTTGATTCGCGACGCCTTACCATTTGCCCTCAAGACTTACGAGGCACTTCTGGCCTCGGACCCGAGGAATCGCGATCTCTTTCGGGTCACGGCTGGTGGATTTGTAAATTATGCTAATGCATTTGTCCACGAGGAAGCTAAGAAACTAGAAAAACTCGATTTCCAGCGTTCACAGTATTTACGACGTCGAGCGACAAAGCTGTATCTGCGCGGACGAAATTATGCCTTGGCTGGCCTGACCATTGATTATCCTGACTTTGAAAAGAAACTGCGCAAAGATCTTAAACAGGGCCTTGATACTTTATCACCAAAAGATGTACCGCTGCTCTTTTGGGCTGCTGCGGGCTGGGCAGGGGCCATTTCCACGGGTGTGAATAACATGTCTCTTATTGCGGAACTTCCCATGGTAGAGGCCATGATGCGCCGGGCCCTGGAACTAGACAAAGATTTTGAGGATGGGGCCATTCATGAGTTCTTCATAACGTATGAGGGAAGCCGGTCGGAAGCTATGGGTGGAAATACGGAACGCGCCTGGGAGCACTTTGATAGCGTTGTGAGCCTCACCAGGGGCGAGAAGGCTTCGCCTTATGTATCTCTCGCTTCAACTGTTGCAGTGCGCAAACAAAATTACAAAATGTTTGAAGACCTTTTGCATAAAGCCCTTGCCATTGATCCGGACGCTGTGCCCGAATGGCGGCTTGCCAACATATTGGCGCAGGAAAAAGCCCAGTGGCTGCTGGATCACAGCGCGGAACTCTTTCTGGATTACGAGGAGACTGAACCGTGAAAACATTGATCCTTTGGGTATGTATTCATTTGCTTGCACTGGGAGTTACCCCGGCGTTCTCACAAGTGATCAAACTTGGCACGATTGCGCCTGAAGGCTCGCCCTGGCATGAAACACTGTTGGAAGTAGCCCAAAAGTGGAAAGAGCTTAGCAATGGCAGGGTTACAGTCAGAATCTATGCGGGAGGTGTGGCCGGGGACGAAAAGGACATGTTACGCAAGGTCCGCATTGGCCAATTGCACGCCACGGCCCTTACGAGCTCAACCCTTCTGGAAATTATTCCCGACATAGAGGTCATTTCATTCCCCATGTTGATCCGAACCGATGGAGAACTTGACTATGTCATAGAAAAGCTGGGTCCCGAATTCGAAGCCCGCTTGGCCAAAAAGGGATTTAAAGTCCTCAGCTGGAGCTCTACGGGCTGGATCTACTTTTTCACAAAAGAACCGGTTATTACTCCTGAGGATATGAAAAAGCGGAAACTTTTCTTCTGGGGGTCGGATACGACCTATGTGGAACTGCTGAAGAACTCGGGATTCAATCCTGTCCCCCTGGCGATCACCGACTTGCTGCCATCACTGCAAACCGGCCTGGTGGACTCGTTTCCTGCACCGCCAACCGCGGCGTTGTTGTTCCAGATGTTTGCATTGGCACCCAACATGACGGACTTTCGCTGGCAGCCGCTTCCAGGAACAACGGTCATCTCAATGCGGCAGTGGAACAGGATCCCTCCGGATCTGCGCCCGTTACTTGAAGATGTCGCCCGTAAGGCCGGGACTCGTTTGCAGAAGCGAATTCGCGAATTAGAGCAAGAGGCGATTGTGGCCATGAAGAATCACGGGCTTACTGTTCATGCAGTTCCCCCGGAGGTCGAAGAATATTGGAGAACTCTTGTTTGGGAAAAAGGATATCCGGTCTTTGTTGGGCCGCGTTTTTCCAAAGAAATGTTCGATACGGTTCTTAAGATACTGGATGAATACCGTGCAAGCTCGAAGCTTAAAGCTCAAAGCTTAAAGCAGCCTTGACCTTTGTTTCGGCCATGGCCACCCTTACTTCCCCTTCTTTACCTTTGAGCTTTCAGCTTTGAGCTTTACCCTCACATATGCCCAATGAAACCTGACCCGAATACCTCTACTCCGTCAGCGAGTATCTTCGGCCGCCTGACTTGGTGGGCAGGCCGGACCGAGGACGCCATCCTGGTCATAGCGCTGTTGCTCATGGCGTTGATCCCGGTTGTCGAATTGGTTGGGCGCACCTGGTTCAATACCGGTATTCCAGGCGCAACAGAATACCTCCAGCACCTCACACTATGGATTGGGTTTCTCGGCGCCATGCTCGCCACACGGGAAGGCAAACACCTGAAGATCGCCGCAGCTATCCAGTGGCTTCCGCCGCGCGTCAGCCGCGTAGTTGATTATCTGGGTGCCTTCATCTCGGCTGCTGTTTGTGCCGGGTTGTTTGGTGCCAGTCTGGCACTGGTGGTAGCCGAAGCGCCCGCATTACCTTCATGGACGGCCAAGGTCATACCTGACTTCATCGAGCATTTGCTCGATCCCTTTGGTCTCTTTGAGAGTGGCGGCTTGACAACTATCGGAGGGTGGATCCCAATCTGGGCCGCCGAAGCCGTTATGCCCCTCGGCTTCGCCGTAATGGCCATTCGTTTCATTCTCCATGCATCAAAGCGCACTTGGATTAGAGCGCTGGTTGGGCTCAGTCTTCCGGGAGTGATGCTGCTGCCGATCCTTTGTTCCGGCTCCGCTTCACAACTTGTTCTGCCGGGGCTGATCTTGCTGGTGGCGGCGGCAGCCCTGGGAACGCCTATCTTCATCTTGCTGGGTGGCGCGGCCCTTTTACTTTTCTGGGGTGATGGTGTAACGGTCGCCGCCATACCTGCCGAGACGTATCGTATAGTGGCATCACCGATCTTTCCGACCATACCGCTGTTTACGCTGGCCGGCTTCATTCTTTCCGAGGCGCATTCTAGCGATCGCCTGGTTCGCGTCTTCAGGACGCTCTTCGGATGGTTTCCGGGTGGGTTGGCGGTAGCCGCAACGCTACTGTGCGCCTTCTTTACGACATTCACAGGAGCATCCGGCGTGACCATTCTTGCGATAGGAGGGCTCCTGCTACCCGTTCTCTTAAAGAGCGGTTTCAGAGAGAATTTTTCTACAGGACTACTGACCTCAACAGGCAGCCTGGGGTTGCTCCTGCCCCCGAGCCTCGTCGTTATCCTGTATGGCGTCATCGCACACGTACCTATTATTGACATGTTCAAGGCTGGACTCGTACCAGGGATCTTGCTGATTGCTGCTATTTGTCTGGCCTGCATGTGGCAAGGTTTTAAGACCGGTGCCGGCCGGGCCCCATTTAGCCTTAGGGAAGCCGCTGCTGCGATTTGGATTGCAAAATGGGAAGTCATTATGCCGATCCTTGTGTTGGTCCTTATCTTCGGCGGATTCTGCACCCTGGTTGAAGCCTCGGCCGTCCTAGTAGTCTATGCGTTGATAGTGGAGGCTCTTATTTATCGTGATCTTAGCCTACAAGTACTCATAACCCTGCTCGTCAAATGTGCTGCCCTGATCGGGGGCGTGCTTATTATTCTCGGCGTAGCTATGGGACTGACGAGCTATCTTGTTGACGCGCAGGTTCCGATGCATGCCGCCAACTGGGCCGCAAGACACGTTCACTCCAAGTGGTTATTCCTTTTGGCGTTAAATGGGGGGCTGATAATTGTCGGATGCTTGATGGATATTTATTCCGCGCTGGTCGTGGTGGTACCTCTGATATTACCTATGGCAGAGTCATTCGGTGTCCATCCCGCCCATCTCGGCATTATTTTTCTGGCCAATCTGCAGTTGGGCTATCTCACGCCTCCTGTAGGCATGAATCTGTTCTTCGCTTCCTTTCGTTTTGAGAGGCCGCTTACCAAGATTTCCCGCGATGTCTTACCCTTCCTCTTCATCATAGCCGCAGTCGTGCTGCTTATTACGTACGTCCCCTGGCTGACCGTAGGTGTGATGGAATTATTAAAGTAAGGTAACATTTGCCCAACTCGTAAAAAGTGTTTTGTAAACGATATTGAGCAATTTTGGGAAAAGATTCATGCCTCCTTAAGCAGTTCTTTTAGCGTCTTGGCATTCTTGATGCCAAAGTTCTCGTAGCAATTGTTGAAGATAGCAGTGTGACACCGCCGTCCCTCACAAGCCTTCCCCGAGCAGGATTACCTTCAACCACAATATGTTGTGCCACTTTTTCCCTTGACACACAACCCGCTTTCCCCTATACTCCCCCCACCAAAAAGGGAGTTCTTATCAATTCCCCTGTTCTCGCTGCACCCAATAGCGAGTTCTTATCAGTTTTAATGGAGGAAAAGAATGGGAATCCTCGGTATTGATGTTGGGTTCGGATTTACAAAAGCAACAGATGGAAATAAAACTGTTATATTTAAATCGGTTTTAGGAGAGTCCTACGATATACAATTTTATTCAGGTTTTGGGAAAGACTCTTTTGCTGATAGCTTGCATGTTACAATAGATGATAACTCTTATTTTATAGGGGATTTTGCTGAGCAGCAATCAAGTGTGCGTCAATTCACACTAGATCAAGAAACGTTGATTTCTGACTATGTAAAGATATTAGCCCTGACCGCTGCAGGGAGTTGTTATAAAGAGAGTGCTTCAGTAAATGTTGTATCTGGACTGCCCATCAGTTATTTTAGACGGGACTATAAGCGTTTTTCTGAACTTTTAACCGGTCATAACAAAATAACGTTTCATTCGCCTGATGGGAAAAATCTATTAAAAACTATCTACATTCAGAAAGTTCAAATGGTACCGCAACCAATTGGAAGTATTTTTAACCTTCTGATGAATGACAATGGCAGAATTGTGAATAAAGAGCTGTCAAAGCAGAAAATTGGTGTTGTTGATGTGGGATTCCGAACAACAGATTTTACGGTTTTCGATCATTTGCGGTATATAGAACGTGGGAGTAGTACGTTAGACACTGGAATTTCAAAGTGTTTCAGTGTTATTTCAAATAGATTACGGGAAGAGAGTGGTGTTAGTGTCGAACTTTACCGCCTATATAAAGCAGTTGAAGCAGGATCAATCAAAATCAAAGGGCAAGAGTACACTATTTCAAATTTCAGAGATAAGGT
This sequence comes from Desulfobacterales bacterium, assembly GCA_030668505.1. Lineage (GTDB taxonomy): Bacteria > Desulfobacterota > Desulfobacteria > Desulfobacterales. The sequence continues at coordinate 5,428 of DAOUTV010000036.1, forward strand.
TTATGCCCATTTAGCTGGAATGATTGCAAACGAAATCAGCCGATTATGGGCTGAAGACTGGGACATAGATAACATTGTTTTAACGGGCGGCGGATGTATGGAGTTGGCTGATCATCTCAAACGATTGATCGATGGAAATGTCATACCCGTTGAAAATAATATTGATGCCCGGTTGAATAATGTTCAAGGATACGTCAAATTCGGCAAGTATTTATGGGGTCAGACTGTTGCAGAAACTACGGCTTCCGAAGTCCCATCTCAACAACCCAAAGAACCTCCGAATAATAAAGTTCATAATAAAACAACAAATAGTGGTTCCAAGGGCCCAAAATAGTTGAAAAAATGAAATGAGCCTACCAGGTACCGCCAGCCCCCACTAGCCCGCCTGCCATTGCAAGGCACGAGTGGGCAGGCCCCCACTTGATACAATTAATGCAAATCAACATATGTTGCAGCTCTTTTTCCATTGAGACATAATACCATTTCCCCTATTTTCCCTATTTTTAAGCCTCAAAAAACCAAATTTTTATCAGTTTCAGTTTCTATTGCAAAATTACGATTGACGAGAAAAGAATCACTAGGTATTATAAAATATTAAGCTTGGTTATGTCCACCACTTGGGGATAAAGGTCCCCGATTATGTTCATTCTCAATAACAAGGAAACATTGCAAAAAAAATAATCGAATAAAATCGATCTTAAATGAGACAAATGCAAAACGCCTAAGGCTGACACCTTTTTATGCCTGGCTTGTCTGAAAGATTGCACTGACATGAAAACGATCCTCATAGTCGATGATGATAAGAAATTCCACCGTCTTGTATTCGACGGCTTGAAAGCTTATGGGTCTGTCACAGCGAGAGAGACCCAGGACATTATTGTCAAGTCCGCTTCTAACGGCAAAGCGGCTGCAAGAGTTTTAACCAGATTCAAAGTCGACCTTGTTGTGACGGACATTGAAGGGCCGGCTTTGGATGGATTTGATCTCATGGCTTACTTGAACCAGGACGCCTTTAGGGACATTCCGGTTATCGTTGTAACGGCCGCAAGCTCCCCTGAAATCAAAAGCAAACTGGAGCAGATGGGCGTTTTGCATTATATTAAAAAACCATTTGTCCTTTTGGAACTGCTCGAAAAGATACTTGATGCCTTGGAAGAAAGTTCCCAAGACCTCATTAGTGACTTTACTGTGCCGAATTTCCTGCAAGCTGTCCAAATGGAAGAAAAGACCTGTACTCTGGAGGTCACTTCCGCAAGGAAAGTCGGATACCTGCATTTGAAAAATGGGAAGTTGATCGATGCTGAGGCCGGTGATTTGACCGGCTACGATGCTGCTATTGAAATCTTAGGGTGGGAAGATACAGAGTTAAAGGTTGAAGAATTGTCCAGCAACAATAGGAGAATCCAGGCCTCCATCATGCACATCCTGATGGAAGCCGCCAGGGTCAGTGATGAAAAAACCGACGTCTCCCCCCGTGACTCGTTAATCGATGAAGTTGTCACGCTGGCTGAAGGACGCCATTTCAAGCAAGCTCAGGGAAAGCTGAAAGAGTTTTTGAAGGCAAATCCGAAAAGCCACAAGGGATGGCTATGGTATTCCCGCATCACCGACAATATTACATTTATAGAGAAGTCACTGAACAATGCAAAGCTGATTGCCCACAACGATCCTGAGGTCGTGGAGGAGATCAAAAAAGTAGAACTTGCCAAGGGAATGCTTGCAAGTGGGCAGATCACGCATTGTCCATTTTGCTGGGCACCATTGAATGTGAAGGTTCTTGAATGCTCATATTGCCGGGCGCACTTATTTGTTCATGAAGAGTTGTTCACCTCCACAAAAGCTGCAAATCGACAGATACTCCAGCAAGCAGTCGACAGATACACTAGGGTTATCACAGGGGGAACCAATCCTGCTGCTCACTATTACTTGGGCATTGCCCATCTCAACCTTGGGCAATGGGAAAAAGGGCTAGACCATTTAAACATCTCCGTTGAGACCTTCCCGGATGAGAAATCCTATGCCGACCAACTGTATATGTTAATGAATCTCCTCACCTCCAGTAAAGCTATATTTGCTCAAGAGGCAGTTGTGGAAAAAAGGGGGCCCGAACTTGCGCCGGCAACTGATGAGGGAACCGATACAAAAAAGATCCTTGTCGTTGAAAGCAGCCCTACGATAAGAAAGGCTATATCTATTACCCTATCCAAACGAGGATACGAAGTCATTGAAGCAGGAAACGGCCTTGAGGCTTTAAACTGCTTGGATAAAACAAGACCTGACATGATCCTTATGGATGTCATCCTGCCTAAAATAGACGGCTACAAAATACTTTCCATCATACAGGACAGCTCTGAGCTTAAGGATACCCCTGTCATTATTTTGACAAGCAAAGAAGGGATTGTCAGCAGGGTAAAACAAAAATTCACCGGTTCTACTGCATACTTGCCCAAACCGTTTGATCTGTCAAAACTGCTCGAGACCACTGAAAAGCATCTTCTTTAGAAGCTGTTTTAAAACTCTTTGACGACTCCATTTTGGCCATTTTTTTCAAAAATGCCTATCTTAGTGAAGCTTTAAAAATTGTAACAGTTTGAGAGTGTTACCTAAAGTTTTCAATTCAAGCGAAGCGAGAATAAAACTCTAATAATGACAAAACAGACCAAGGAACAGAGTTTTTAAACAGCTTCAATAAGATTGTTATCTAGTGTCCATCCGTAAATGGAATGTATTTTGCATATTCAAGTAAATGGAGATTTTTAACCATAGGAATATATTGGCTTTTTTGAGAATTGAAATTTGAGTCTGACGCAGATATTACACAAAATGAGACCTTTGAAAAACGCGACATTTTTTTGTCAGGCAAGGAAGGCAAAAATTTTAACCGGAGGAATACATATTGTATTTCGAGGATTAAAACTTGAAGACTGACGTCGCATCACGAGAAAATGACAGTTTTGCAAAGGCCTCAAAATAGCCATTGATGGATGGGCACTATCTTAAGGCACGCGCCGAGAAAAATGCATCTCAGCTTGTTGAAAGTCTTAGGATAAAAATTCGCTTATGATGGAAGAAAAAACAATAGTCTTGGATAAAGCGGCGGAAAGTCTCTTTCAACAATTTGAAGGGGTGGAGATTGGAAAGAAGACGGCACTGGGCAAAGCCTTGAGTGAAGAAGAAAAAAAGCTCAATGCCTGCCGGGGCCTTCTCGTGGAACTTGTAAACCTTTTGGGTGTATGTTTTAATAATGTCCAATTAATGCAAGATGCGAAAAGGGGAAAGGCGTTCTATGATGAGTTTATGAGGATTCTCCATAAACTGGATCCAATGCCAGGTCACGATAAAAAGATCCTCATACGTTTTCGTGGACTCATGACAGGCACTAAGGCCTCGGAAAAGATTGATTACGTTGTTATATTCGGCAACATCCTTTTAGACATGACCACTGCTGCCGCCATGGTCAAGAACCTTAAAGACTCTCCAGCCGATTTTCAAACACGATTGACTAAGGGCTTTCAGGTGTTCACGGAACACGGAATCAACAACCTGTTTCTGCAGATCCCCGACAAGTCCCCTGCCTGTTCGAAAGCAATGCAGTCTGCGCTGCACACCCTGTCCCATTACAGTCAAAATGTTAGCACGGGTTCTTCTGCGTTAATAGATAAGACCTCGCCTGAGGCGTCCCTTCCATTGATCCATGATGAAAGGGATCAACCCGACCTGAACCTGACCATGCTGGCTAGAGTAAACAGTGTGAAGCCTGAAACAATGAAAGCCTTGGTCCATAAGGTTGACTCCTGGATGCGTAGTCCAAATTACGGGACATCGGAAGAACAGTTTTCGAGCGTATACAATGCCATCCTGGGCATCAAGAGTCTTCAGAAGAAGATGGTTCCTCCTCCCATAGAGGTGAACAACATCAAGTGGTTGTTGATGGATGATGAAGATGAGGTCGTTTCAAAAGAAAAGTCCGATGTTGCCCATATAGTGGCGAGTGAGCACAGCGACTCCCCTCAAGATATGGCCCGTATTATGGTAAGTGTGTACGGGGATGATTATCAGCAGATTGATTCGCAAAATCTTGGAGAGCGCCTTAGGCTTGCCTCGAACCTCTTGACTTCTATTGAGGGTACTGATGCTGCTCAACCGGTGTTGGACGAAGTCCTTGACAACGTTGAAAAAAGGCTTGATCAAGCTTCCGACGATGCCTATGAAAGTATTGAGGTTGAAGATGGTGTAATCAAGGCCAAAGCCGGTGAAGTAGAAACGACAATAGGAAAAATCCACACAAAACTGAAGGGGATGGTAAGCTTTTTCAAGGCACGATCAGCCATTAAAAACAAAATGAAAAACATGGCTGAGCGAGGCATAAGCTTTGACGAGCAAGACTACAAGATCATTGCAAAGGATTTCGGCGTTTCAACGGATGAGGCAAGGAAGCTTATCGAGTTATTTAAGGGCTGCTTTGACGAAAAAGGATCTTTTCTCAGGGATGCCTTTGGAAGAAACCTCCCCCAGTTTGCCAAGTATAGAAAAAAGATCTTCGAGTTTTTGTGGCATTACCTTAAGATGATGTCACGCCGCGAGGATCGGATAGCCCTGTTGAATTCTCTCCAGATACTGGTCCCTCACCTAAAACAGCCTCAAGTAATCCTTGGAGCCCTGCTCACGGATTTTTCCAAAGACCCTTCCTCGATAACCGTTTCTGACCGTAGTGCTCTTGTGCTACTCACTATACTTATCAGTAAGTATAATAAAGAACTTCGTACTGACATCGAAATCACCCCCGAGGAAGTGCTTACTGTCAGCAAGGACCTGGATACTAAGATGGTCGCTGGCGCGTCGAAGCTAATCGACGGCGATCAGGAAAAGTTTTTTAGAAAGGCCAGAACGATTCACAGAAAACTTGCTGAGGTTCTTGATTCCGGCCAGGCCAGAAAGGAACCGATGCTTTTTCGTGACATATACTTACTGGAAAGAGAAGTTTACATATTTCTTTCCCTCGTTGGGGGAAACACGGCCCGTGCTTTGATAAGAGGTGCTGCCAAGGTATACGGAGATCCAAAAGGAGAAATCTATCTGCTCAATGATAGCGAACGTTTGCTGCCGGCTCTCTTGCAACTCCTAAAAATAGTGAGTCGAGGATTGGGAAGAGTGGGGGAGAGAAAAGACCTGAGTCTTTTGAGAGAAATAAGAACAGGAGAAAAGGGATTTCTTGAAGCAATAGGCCAGACAGGGCAC
>DAOUTV010000175.1 GCA_030668505.1 Desulfobacterales bacterium
AAGACAAGTTCCTTAAAGGCCCCTTTTTTCTTCCACGCCAGCATAGCATTTTTTTGAACCATGTTATAGGCTGCTTGACGGCTCACACCTTTCTTGGCTAGGGCAAGGAGTATTTGCTGTGAAAATATAAGCCCCTGGGTGAGTTCCAGGTTTTGCTGCATCCGCTTGGGATAGACGACCAGCTTGCCTATGATTCCTGTCATTCGGTTTAGCATGTAGTCAAGCAGAATAGTGCTGTCGGGGGCAATCACCCTTTCTACCGAAGAATGGCTAATATCTCTCTCATGCCACAGCGCGATGTTGTTCATGGCAGCGGCGGCATTTGAGCGAACTAACCTTGCCAGGCCTGACAGGTTCTCGCAGCCCACCGGGTTGCGCTTATGAGGCATTGCAGAGGACCCTTTTTGCCCTTTTGAAAAATATTCCTCCGCCTCTAAGACCTCTGTCCTTTGCAGATGGCGAATCTCTATCGCGATTTTTTCTATTGTGGAGGCTATTATGGCCAACGTGGTAAAGTACTCAGCATAGCGATCTCTCTGGATAATCTGGTTGGAAATGGCCGCAGGCTGGAGACGCAGTTTTCGACACACGTAAGCTTCCACCTCTGGTGAAATATTGGCATAGGTGCCAACAGCCCCTGAGATCATACCTACACATATGGTTTCTGTGGCCCGTTCCATACGCCTGAGATTTCTTTGCATTTCCTCGTACCACAGGGCCAGCTTCAGGCCAAAGGTGATAGGTTCGGCGTGTATGCCGTGGGACCTGCCGACCATCAAGGTATCTTTGTGAGTCATGGCCTTTTTTTTCAGGGCAAGCAGGAGACTTTCACATCCCTTCAAAATCAGTTTGGATGCGTCCCTGAGCCTTACGGCCATGGCAGTATCAAGGATGTCTGATGAAGTCAGCCCCAGATGTATGTATCGTGCGTTCGGCCCAACTGTCTCTTCTACACTATTTAAGAAGGCTATTACATCATGTTTCGTTTCGGCCTCAATGGCATTGATCCTTTCAACAGAAAAGCGTGCGTTTTTGCGGATGTTTTGCGCTGCCTTCTTGGGAATTTGGCCGATTTTAGCCAAGGCTTCACAGACCAAGATCTCTATCAGAAGCCATGTCCGGAATTTGTTTTCCTCCGTCCATATACGGCCCATGGGCTCACGGGTATATCGTTTGATCATTTTTCCTAAGTTCCGGGTTAAGATTCCTTTAAGTCGTCTGCCAGAGATGATGGTTTCGTAAAAAGTCGTCACTCCGGTGAAAACCGGAGTCCAGAAACTCTGTAACCAATTGAAAAAACTGGATTCCGGCTTTCGCCGGAATGACAAAAAATGGTGTTTTTCGACTTTTTACGATGTCATCAGAGATAACGCGCAACACGCAACGCGTAACACGCAACACATTAACAGCCCCAGCTATTGTACGGCCGGCAGCCACAGAGTCTCACCATCAAATTCAATTCGATTAACATTTTTGTAATCAATTCTGTCCAGAAGGGAAAATACGCGACGCATGTTGTAGACAACTATTTTGCTCAAGGGACTAATAAGATTCAGATTAGTCTCAAGTCTGCGCTCTCTAAGGTTATAGATGTAGACCAAGTTTTCTGAAAATTTTAAGATCTTGCCTACTCCGGTGCTATAGCCAAGATGGTCCGGCTCGTCAGCCGAAGGAGAAAGGTCTATGCCCTTGTGATCATAATAGTCTTTTAACAGGTTGAAGTGTATGTCCCAAATATTTTCCCCGGGCTGAACTACACGAATCCCGAAAGCATCCAGCTCTTTTGACTTGCTTTCTGCCGACAGGTCCGTTTCCAGGATCTCTCCTTGCTTGAGACGCACTTCATCCAGGAGTTTCTGCATGCGAACAGTTTCTTTTCCAACCTTGATCGACTCATCCGGCTTGACAATCATGTCAATACTTTTTTCAACGCCATATGGAGCCTTTCGCTCTTCCATCAAGGCAGTCAATGCTTTATCATTCTTTTTACTTAGTTTATCGTAGTCAATGATTTTCTCAGAAGGAATGGGGATCGTTTTTATTGAACTTTTTATTGAACCGGGAGAAGTCGCCCCCTCGGGTTGTTTTGTGGGTTCTTCGGCTTGCCTCAAAAAAAGCCAAAGTACAATCCCTATCAAAACGATGCAACAACCAGCAACAAAAATATTTTTTCCTATTTTAGACGGCTTTGCATGTGATGAAATTCCGTCAGCCACAGGGGGTTCCTCCTTTTTGCTTTAGGGCTTTAGCAAGCCCTAACCCGGACAACCCGGAAAATACGAAATACGAATATCGAAATTCGAAACAATGACCGAATCTCCATAAAGCTTAAATGACCAAAACATAAAAAATCATATTCCACATAGAACTGTTTTGAACATTCGGAAATTCGAGTTTTGAATTTGTTTCGGATTTCGATATTCGATATTCGGATTTATTTTCTGCCAGAAAAAAACACGAATTTTAGAACTAAGGGTCTAATGGACGTGAGTTAGTTACAGGATTACACTTAAGGTGTCAACACTATTTAGTTTCCATCCATAAATGGCCCTTTTCCGCAATCTCGGCGTCAGACTCAGATTTCAATCCTCAAAATACCCTATGTATTCCTGCGGTTAAAATCTTCGTCTTCCTTGACCTTGCAAAAAATATCTCATTTCTGGATGGACACTATTTAGATTGCAAGCCTTCTCACGCCAACATTGATCTGTCGGACTGCCTCGGTTATCACTTCATCTACGAGGGAGGCAAGCGTGCCGGTAAAGGAGTGACCGTCGGTAAGGGCATTCAGGTCAAGCTTGTGTAAGATTGGAAAGGTTTGTGTTCCAACTCTGTCCGGGTAGAACAGGGTTGACCAGGCTTGCAGGCAACTTGCCACAAGCTTGTTTGACAAATTTATGATGTGGTATAAAGGCTCAACGGTGAACAATTTAAGGAAAAGGTGTTGTTGGGCATGGGCCCTCTTGAGAGCCTTTAGGGTGCAGAAGGGCAGAGTGTTGTTGTCTTGGATCAGGTGCCCCAGATAGAGGCGAAACAGGCAATCCCGGGTGGGCTGGTCGACATTTGTCAGGCTGTCGAGTCGAAAGTCTCTCGGATGCCGGCCTGACTGCTGAATAAGAACCATATCAACCAAGGTCTCAAGCTGTCGGTGGGATGCAATCGCAATGGATCCCCTCTCCCCCCAGCTTGTCGTGTAATGGTCAATAACCCCATGAATGATACGATCACTTACTGTGTGGGTAACAATGCCGGCGGCAAAAGCTAACGCTGAGGTCCATACATGAGGCTCAGCACCAATGTCGTCAAAGAAGCTTACGGCTTTTTTATCGTTCTTGAGAGTTTCTTTCAAGTGAAGGGCTCGAGAGATCTGAAGGCAGTCTTGGCGAATTTTGCGGAAAGAAATCACATTGTAGAAGAAGGCGTCCGGGATAATTGCGCCCAGATAAAAGGCTGAAAAATTTTTCTCAAGGACCAGAGCCAACAATTGCTGTCCGGACCCTTTCAGTTGCTTGACCACATCTTGGGCTATTAGAATATGGGTCATCTCCTTAGGCATTGTTTTATTAGTCTTTTTCAATACCCCGCTGCTTGCGGCGGGGTTACCGCATAGTTCCCTCTCCCCTGGTGGGAGTGGGTTAGGGTGAGGGGGAATAAATTGTATATCCTTGTGATACCCCGCTGCTTGCGGCGGGGAGCTTCATTTTCGCCGTGGTCTAACCTAAGCCGGACAAGCCGGAATCAAAAAAGATTTGGATGCTGGTTCCTGGATTCTTGATACTGGATAATCCTTGAATCCAGCATCTGTAACAAGTATAAAATGAACAGGTTACATAACATAGACAATCTTTTGTCTATATTGCGGCGCTAAGCGCCTAACTCTCTACGGGCTCAATTGTTAAAACTGAAAAATAACATGAAGTCATCGACTACACCAAGAAGAAAAAAGGCAATATTCGGCTGGTGCATGTATGACTGGGCCAATTCGGCCTTTGCCACGAGTATCCTGGCAGCTATTCTCCCTGTATATTTTGCGACACTGGTGCCTGAGGAAGGTATAGCGGTTCAGTGGGGCACATTGAAAATTATAACCAAGGCAAGCGCATTGTGGGCATACGGGGTCTCTTTTTCATGTTTTGTGACCGCCCTTACTGCCCCTATTCTCGGGGCTTTGGCTGATTTTGCAGGTTACAAGAAGAGATTTCTCTTTGGATTCACTTATGTCGGCGCAACGCTTACTTCACTTTTGTATTTTGTCCAGGAGGGGGACTACTGGCTCTGCCTTGGCCTTTTTATGGCAGCCAACATGGGATTTGCTGGAAGCATTACCTTCTATAACGCTTTTTTGCCCGAGGTAGCCCCTGAAAAGAAGCTGGATTGGGTTTCGGGTAAGGGCTACGCCTTTGGCTACATAGGCGGAGGCCTTCTGCTGGCCATTCACATGCTCATAATTAATTACCATGAGAGTCTTGGAATACCGGACAGATCGTTGAGCATTCGGATCAGCCTTTCCTCGGTTGGTATTTGGTGGGGCCTCTTTGCAATTCCGCTTTTTCTGTGGGTTCCTGAAGTGAGGCGGCCGTATAATCAGCGGCAAAAGTTTTCTTATCTTAAGTACGGATTTATCCGTTTTTTCCGCACTCTCAGATCTTTTCGGAACTATAAGGACCTGTTGTGGTTTCTTGTTGCCTTCCTTATTTACAACGATGGCATACAAACGGTCATCGCCATGGCAGCCATCTTTGGCAAGACCGCCCTTGGGCTTGATACGGGCACTCTGATCGGCACCCTTCTGATGACACAGTTTGTCGCCTTTCCCGGAGCTCTCATGTTTGCAAAGCTGGCCCAGCGTATCCAGCCCAAAAGCGCCATCATCATCACATTGATGTTGTGGATTGGCATTGTGACATACGCTTATTTCTTACGATCGGCTGTTGAATTCTGGATACTCGGTGGGTTGGTTGGTCTCGTCTTGGGCGGAAGCCAGGCCATCAGTCGATCCCTTTACGCACAGTTGATTCCAAGGGCGAGGCCGGCAGAGTTTTTCGGATTTTTTAGCATCAGCGCCAAGTTTGCTTCTATCTTTGGCCCCCTGGTCTTTGGCCTGATAACGGACCTGTCGGAAAATCCGCGTAACGCCAT
>DAOUTV010000023.1 GCA_030668505.1 Desulfobacterales bacterium
AGCCAGTGCTTTGGTCTCCGACGCGCCAAAGCCGCTATGGCGACGGAGCGCGAAGTCGGCTCGTAGCCATGAAGGCTACTATGGCGAAGTCGGCGATTGCGGAAAAGGGCCATTTATGGATGGAAACTAGTCAGTTTCTTGAGGATGCGGTTGGAGTCCTATCCTGGAAAGGCTTCGACTCCACCCGTAACAATGCCGACAACACATGAATATAGTCAAACAATCGTTAGTGTGTTCTATTGAAATCTCAAAAAGATTCTGAAAATTCAAGGGAAACACACAATATCTATGTATTCGAAGGCGGTATGGCTATTGTTGTGTGCCCCCACTGCGGAAAAACGAAAACTGTTAATGCCACGAAGTTCAAGGGCCGTAAAGAGCCATTGAAGATAAGATGTACGTGCCGGTCGGTTATTCGCGTTTTCTTTGAATTCAGAAGGGCCTATCGAAAAGAGACCAGTCTTGCTGGCTCTTACGCTAAACTTCCGACATGCAAAGAGTGGGGCAAGATGCTGGTAAAAAATGTTTCCCTGACCGGCATCGGATTCGCTACGCTCACCATGCACAACCTAACGAAAAACGACGAACTCGAAGTGAAATTCACACTTGACGTTATGAAACGCCCTGAAATTAAAAAAAGAGTTGTCGTGAAAGTAGTCAAGGATAAATACATCGGCTGCGAATTCGAGGACCGCGGTCAATTCGTTAATGAGTTGGGTTTTTATCTCATGCCGTAGACCAATGCTGGTACTAATACCCTAATTGAGCGATGCTCAATCAGTGGTATTGGGTATTTGTTATTAGGTATTGGTATTATTGTATTTAACATTACATTTTATATTTCTTGGCAGATAGAGATATAAGAGATGAAAATTATTCCTTAAAACCAGTACCGGATAACGAATACCAGATACCTCCTCAATTGAGTTTGACTCAATTGAGGTTGTACCTTCTTTTTTCTTGGGGAGCCCCTGGCAAATTATCAGCACTTGGGGCTTTCTTTTTGGTGGTGGGGTCAAAAGGACTATAGCCTTGACATGGAACATTCTCGGTGAAGGCCGTTTAGCAGCATATCCTTAGAAAAACGATAATATTACTTCGGCAGTCAAATACCCTAAAATTGTCATTCCGGCGAACGCCGGAATCCAGATAAATACTGGATGCCGGATCAAGTCCGGCATGACGAAGTTGGTCTATTAAATCGCCGGGTTAATAATATGAAAAAAGGGGGGCTTCAGACAAAATTATTCAACAGTCATTATATCCTTATTCGCTTCCAAAGCCTTTTGACCGATACCTTTCACCTTCATGATATCTTCGGCCCGCTCAAAGGGTCCGTGTTCTGTCCTGTACTGCACAATACGCTCGGCAAATGCGGGGCCTATGAACTTAAGCTGCTGAAGCTCGTCTACTGAAGCCTTGTTAATGTTGATCTTTGCCACGTCGTCACAGCTCATTTCCATTTCCCCGGCAAGCAATCCCGGGACAACAGCAACAACCAATGCCACTGCCATAACAAGCACAAACAATTGTTTAAAATTTTTCATTAAAAAACCTCCTTCTTTGTCCAGCCCCCTTTTTTTGTCTGGATTTGAACAACTCACCAATACTGTTCTTCGGTAAAAGTTCGCACTACCCGCCTCGTCTTTCTATGTCGACTTAGGGCTCGCGCAAAAATAACTTGGCAAAATTGGCGCTCAGATTTGGGTTAAATGTGGTCGATCCGATTGAGCAAAACCACAGGAATAGCAGGCTATTGCGAGGGTTTTGCGAATGACTATCGGCCAAAGATAGCCTGAAGCTGGGATGCCAAAATGGTAAGTTGTTTTTGCGCGAGCCCTTAACTCAAGGCTAACAAGAATAATGTTACCCATGGCACAGAACTCTGTCTTTGTCAATCAATTTAGACAAGTCATTAAAAGGTTGGAAACATCGGAGTGAAAAGAAATACCCCGACCGCCGAATTATTTCGTGCTTTCGTGATTATCTTTTTGTCCCTTTAGTTTTGCAAGGGCATCTATTACCTTTGTGTCATGGGGCGCAAGCGCAAGCGCCTTGGAGAGATAAACTATAGCTGCCTGCTTATCACCTTGCAGTAAATATAGGAAACCTGCGTTCTTGTATCCTTCGGGCAGATTCGGACTCAGGAAAATGACTTTTTTGAAATTCACCAAGGACTCCTCATATTTCCCAAGTAACGCCAGACTTTTGCCCTTGAGATTATAGGCCGGGCTGAAATCAGAGACTATGGCTAAACACTTATTTAATTCGGAAATCGCATCCCGGTAATTTTCTTTTTTGAAAAGTGGTCGAGCACCTGCTTGATAGTGAACCTTGGTTGCCTGTTGCCATCGATCCACACCAATAATTTCATTCCTATGAAAAAAGTTAGTCAAAAAGAAAAACGCCCCCAAAAGGAGCAGGGCCCAAGTGGCTACTTTGATTCTTTTTGCAACCACAAGCTCCTTTATGACAAACACAGCGTGCCCCCCAAAGAGACACAAATAGGGAACAGCCGGGGTCCGGTATCTTGATTGAACCAAAAATACCATGCCTGATAAGAGATAAACAAAAACAGTGCCGTACACCAAGAAAAGTCCCTTGAAATCTCTTATCGCAAGCACTATTCCCAGAAGGCCGAGGGAGGCAATAACTCCGTACCTAATAAAGGGAAAGGATAGAGAAGACTTATATTCCCCGTAGGCAGATGCGATATAGTGCATCTCATAGTCGTTGAAGAAATAAAAAAGCTTTTTGACTTCCAGCTTCATATAGGAAATCGGATCGCTGAGAATGTCGCTAAGTGCCTGCCTGACCCAGAAGCTGGACGATTCAGAGGGGGAAAGTTTTCTCCCGCTTAATCTGGCTGCCGTTTTTCGGTATATAACGTGGGCATAATCCGGTTCATCGGTGCTCTCTTCAGCAAAACCCTCGTCAGGAAGGCCGGTCCCTTCAAGCGCTGTAGCACCCTTGCCGTTTCCATGAAAAAAGACCTTGCCTGCATCTCCCGTCACAAGAATGAAGTCATGGAGCTTAACATAGTTTCTCACCGTTATTGGCATCACGATCAGCAAAGCTGCACCACAAAACAATAAGGCAGATAACAGTCTTTTTTGAAAGGCCAAAGTCCTGTCAACGCAAAAAAGGAGCCAAAGCGCACCCAAGGGAAGGAATAATAAAAAGTTGGGTTTTGTAATGATAGAAAGCCCTGCAAAAAGACCGGATAACAAGAGTGGAAAACAGCGCGGACCCGGAGAATCAAAATCCTCCCTCACACGCAGAAGAAAATAGACCGTCAGAAGATTAAACGATAGGACAAAGACGGTGGGCTCCAAGGTAGATTCCAAGATGATCAAATTGCCATATACTGAAAAGATCAGCGCTGCTAAAAATCCGACTTCTTTTCGAAACGTGCGGGACCCCACGACGTATAGCAACAGACAATTCAAGGCACCCACAAAAGAGTGAAGAAACTTTACAAAGGTCCAGTCAACGCCGAATACCTTCTTCAGGAAAGTTAAGCAATAAAGGTAAAAGGGGCTTAAATCGGCCAGCCTTTCCCCGATATCTGCCCCACCGGCCAATTTCTCCGCAAAGAAAGGGTATTTGTAGAAAAGCTCGGGGGTATCTATGTAGGCGAAAAAAAAGATTCGGACCCCGATCGCCGTCAAAAAGACGATGAGATATGACTTATAATCTTGGAAGAATGCCTTGGTATGAAATAGGGTGTGCACGTTCCTTCTTATCTCCTAACACCCTGTTGCCCAAATAACCAGATTTTGATCTCAGCCTAATTATGGCTTGAACAAAAAATAACTTGGGGAAATTAGCGCTCAGATATAGCCTGAAGCTGAGATGCCAAAATGGCAAGTTGTTTTTGCGTAAGCCCTTAGCACAAAGCACATTTTTTGACCAGGCTATTGAACCGCCTCTTTTCCATTTTCAGATCGTAGGTCTTCATGGTTGAAAGCCAAAGCGTCTTGTGTAATAGTATTTTGTAGGAGTTTAGCCTTTTGAAAAAACCCAGATTTTACTCACTCCTGTGAACAATTTTGGGATTTTCGATTCGCCTGGCTAAATTGCAAAAACTCGTGCTAACACCCTCAAACAGTTTGCAATTCTTAACGCCAGGCTCATCCTAAATCTTTTTCCAAAATTGCTCAATGTCGTTCGCAAAACAGGTTTTTTTAAAGCGCTAAATTGTTACGTATTTTCATTATGAGCTTGAAAGTCTTGACTGCGGAGGGATTGTGAAATGAAAATCGGCCTTATGAATGACCCATCGGCATCCGTCTACGATGAGATTACCTCTTTCGGAGAGGCCAATTACGATTTTTTAGACCTCACCATCGAAGGGCCTCACGCCCTGAACCCGGATCCGGAAAAAATCCTTTCACTCCTTGACCAATATAATCTGTCGGTTGTTGGGCACACCGACCCCTGCCTCCCGTATGCCTACCCGATCAAGTCGGTAAGGGAAGCCTGCTTCCATGAACTCGAACGCTGTGCCAAGATCTTTTCTGCCATAGGAGCAACGATCATCAATATCCATCCCTGTTACTGCTGTCCGCCAGCTATGAAGGAGAATCTGGTACAACTGAATATCGAGGCCCTAAAACCGCTTAGGGAGATGGCCGCATCCTATGGGCTTACCCTTGTATTTGAAAACTTTAAGGCCCCGTTTGACTCTGTCTTGACCTATACCCAACTCCTTCAAGAGGTTCCAGGACTCAAAATCCATCTCGATTTTGGTCACACGAATCTGGGAAGAGACGACGGGGTGACCTTTTGTACACACTTAGGCACCCACATCAAGCACGTCCATTTTTCAGACAACCGATCAACTGGGGATCATCACATGCCATTAGGGGTTGGAAGCATTGACTGGAAAAACGCAGTGTCAGCGTTGAAATCGATCGGATATGATGGAACCATCACCCTCGAGGTGTTTTGCGATGACCGCAGCGTATCATTTCAGTATTTGGAGATCAGCCGAAGGCTTGTGCTGGATCTCTGGAATAGTTAGGAGACAGCTGAAATGGCCCTTTCGAGCCTGTTACAAGTTCTTAAGAAAAATAGCAGATTAACCCGGCGACAAGCGTGTCGTTTTGGGGGGATGTTAGGGCTCTTTATTTACGGCATAGTTCAATTTCGGCCTGGGCACGTCTTGGCAAAAAGCCGCAAGATCTATAAGAAGGAGGGCACCTTGAATCTACCAGCACCCATGCTTGATGGAGATGTCTCTCTGCAAAAGACTATCAAACACAGGAGAACCATAAGATCCTTTGCCAATAAGCCACTTACGGTCGGTCAGCTTTCCCAGATTCTGTGGGCTGCCCAGGGGATTACGGAAGACAGTGGGCTAAAGAGGGCCGCCCCATCCGCAGGTGCCCTATACCCGATTGATATCTACGCTGTTCTAGGAAACAATAGCGTCCGAGAGTTATCCCAAGGGGTATACCATTATTATCCGCCCGACCATTCAATCGAAAAAATAATCGACACGGACGCAAGAGAGGATGTTGCCGTAGCCTCCCTGAGACAGATGTGGATGGCAGTCGCACCTGTGATCTTGGTGATTACGTCCGAATACAGCCGAATCACCATCAAATACGGCGAACGAGGCAAGAGGTATGCCATGATCGAGGTCGGCCACATCGGACAAAATATCTTTTTACAATGTGAAGCCTTGGGTCTATGTGCCGGTATTGTAGGGGCCTTTTACGACACGCAAGTGGCTGGAGCAATAAAAACCAAAAAGAATCACGAGCCTCTCATTATTATGCCCGTGGGATGGAGACTCTGATTTGAATGCCGAACGCTTTTGTGGTACAGATGTAAACCTAAGGGCTCGCGCAAAAATAACTTCACATTTTGGCATCTCAGCTTCAGGCCATCTTTGACCGATACTCATTCGCAAAATCCGCGAAATAGCTGGCTATTCCTGTGGTTTTGCTCAATCGGATCGGCCAAAACTAACCCAAATCTGAGCGCCAATTCTGCTAAGTTATTCTTGCGCAAGTCCTAAGTTGATTCGCTTCGTTCACAATTGGAGTGATGGAGTACTGGTGCCAGAAGCGGATCTTCGACATCCCATATGAAAGGAGATGCATCATGAATCCAATTAAGGTAATGGTCAATGGACTCCCAGGTAACATGTCCACACAAGCGGCCGAACACATTGTGGAAGACAGTGGCCTGGAACTTATCCCCTACGCCCTGACCGGGCCTGAGATAGAAGCTACTGAGACCAAAATCGGCCCTGATGTGGTCAGACTGATAAAGCCGGAAGAGAGACAACAAATGATAGACTCCATCAAAGGGGCCGAAGGGATGGTAATATGTGTGGACTATACCCATCCGAGTGCTGTCAACGATAATGCCTCTTTTTATTGTGAAAACGGCCTCCCTTTTGTAATGGGCACGACTGGTGGCGATAGGACAACCCTGGTGGAAACAGTTGAAAAGTCTGATATTGCCGCTGTCATTGCTCCCAACATGGGCAAACAGATCGTGGCCTTCCAGGCCATGATGGAATATGCTGCCGAAACCTTTCCCGATGTCTTCAAAGGATATGGCTTGGAGGTTAAGGAAAGCCATCAGCAAGGGAAGGCCGACACAAGTGGAACAGCCAAGGCCATGATCGGCTATTTTAACCGGTTGGGCATACCCTTTGCCAAGGATCAGATCAGGATGGAGCGGGACCCGGAGGTCCAGCGGTCCGAGTGGGGTGTCCCCCAGGAGTACTTAAGCGGGCATGGTTGGCACACTTATTCGCTCCTCTCAGAAGACAACACCGTCTTCTTTCAATTCACCCATAATGTCAATGGCCGGGATATATATGCTAAAGGAACAGTGGACGCCATTCATTATCTGGCCCAAAAGATCGACCAGGCCGCAAAAGGGCGTGTGTTCACCATGATTGATGTTCTGAAAGGAACTTAAATATGCGTAATGTTATAGCCCTTGTGATGGCTGGTGGCAAGGGGGAACGTCTATACCCCTTGACTCTGGACCGGTCAAAGCCCGCGGTTCCATTTGGGGGTATATATCGAATCATAGATATTACCCTTAGCAACTGCATTAATTCCAATATCTACAAAATCATCATCTTGCCCCAGTACAAGGCACAGTCCCTCGTGGAGCACGTAGAAGCAGGTTGGAACATATTCAACTATGCCCTGGGCCACTATATGAAGATTGTGCCTCCACAGATGCGTGTTGGCGAAGATTGGTATCGTGGCACGGCTGATTCGGTACGGCAGAATCTGTATATCATAGAACGCGAAGCCCCGGAGAATCTGCTCATCCTTTCAGGTGATCATGTCTATAAGATGAACTATGCCCATTTCAAAGCCTATCACGATGAAAAAGGCGCTGATATATCTATATCTGTCATTGAGGTTCCTGTATCCCAGGGCCCCCGTTTTGGGATTTTGGAGGTTGGGGAAGATTACAGGGTTACCGGTTTCACGGAAAAACCTGAGCATCCTAAACCGATGCCCGGGGACTCTCGCTATGCCCTTGCCTCTATGGGGGTCTATCTCTTCAAAACTCAGGTGCTATTAGATCTGTTGAAGTCCTCAGACAAAGACGATTTTGGCAAGGACATCATTCCTATGGCGTTGGAAAAGTATTCCCTATATGCCTTTCCGTACAAGAAAGAGAATCGGATTGCCGATTTTGTATACAAAATCAAGGAAGACGGAAGCCGTGTGCGTCACCTTGAACCACGCATACAGGATTCCTCGTACTGGAGGGATGTCGGTGATCTGGATGCTTACTGGAATGCCAATATGGACCTGACAGGTGTGACTCCCAACTTCAATCTGTATGGTACTAAGTGGCCGCTCAGGACATTCCAAATGCAGTACCCACCTGTCAAGACGATCTTCAGGGATGCAGATTCAAGCAGGACCGGTATGGCCTTGGACTCCATTGTATCACACGGCTCGATTATTAGTGGCGGCATCGTCAAGAATTCAGTTTTGTCCTATAATGTGTTTGTAAGGAGTTGGTCAGAAGTGCAGGAATCGGTGATCATGTCTGATGTTGAAATCGGCAGGCATTGCAAGATCATGAAGGCCATTATAGACAAAGCCAATCGCGTACCACCGCATACTGAAATAGGATACAATCCTGAAGAGGACCGAAAGAGGTATATGGTCACACCTCGGGGCATCGTGGTGGTGCCAAAACGGACCTTTGAATAATTAGAGGGGGAATCGCCTATTCCGCTATGTCAATGTGCTTCTTATCGAAATCGTCGAGCCATTCTTTGATCTTGTCAATCTCACGGGTGTTTTCAGGAGCATATTCCTTGCTCTCTTGCAAGTGCCGACTCAGAGCCTCTTGATACAAATCTCCAAGTCGCCTTTCTCCCTTGCTTATCTTGCTGTTCGAAAGGGCATACCCAACAGCCGCCAACCTTTTCATCAAAACATCCTTCTGAACGTCGGTTGAGGCTACGTGAATAGCCTGGGCAAGATATCCGCTGGCAGCCTCAAAATCGGGTAGTGTCCCCTTGCTCAGCGCCAGATCTGCCTTACTCAACAAACCAAGAAGATCGATACTGTCCAAGCGCATCCTGATATCTTGTTGCTCAACCTCAGACAGGGCGTAATTGGAAGCATGGGTCAAATACGATTTTACCGTTTTCAGGTCTGGGGTTTCCCCCGTATTCAAGATCTCATCTGAGCGCTTGATAAAGTAGTCGTTAAGGATGCCAAAGGCCTGCTTCTTTGTGTGGGCCACCTTCTCCGGTATGGCTTCGACGATCTTCGGATCCGAGAAGCTCGCTACAAGGCGCTCACCCATGGGGGCGAACCTGCCCTGCCAGAGATCAACCATTTGGTCATGCTGCCTGAAATAGAACTTGTTCGAATTGGACAGACTCGCCATCAAAAGGATTGCGATCAAGCATGCCAAGGCACCGATAGCACAAATGGCGTACTTGATGCTCTTGTCCGTTGGCCCTTGTGGTGGGGGGGTATAAGGTGGAGGTGGGGGTGGTTCCTTCATTGTCTTTGGTTCAGCGGCCCGGGGTGGTGGCTCCGTCCCCGGCGTACTCCCTTTTTCGGGTTCTTTCGAAGGTTCTACATCAAAGCGCTTGAGCAACAGCTTGCTGATCTCTTCCTTTTCCTGTTCGCCCTCTATGGCCCGAGCCTGCCCTGTGGACACTTTGATTTCATCCAACATTTTCCCTCGCTTCTCTTCAAAGTCGGCTAATCGTTGCCATAGCTCATCAGAAACCGGGCTACCCGTCTCTAATCCAACCAACCCCTCGGCTTTATAGCGCTTCAACCATCTATAATAGGTTGATTGGTTAAGTCCGAGCTCTTGCAGGGTGGCTTTGATCGAAGTCGAAGAACTATTCACAGCATCCAGGATCGCTTTTTTCTTTTTGGATTCGTCTCCTCCATCAACGGCCACGGATCTATCAGGCTTATTGTGTGTTGCTTTCAGTAAACTTTTTCGGCCTGCCATAAACTTGGTCCCCTATCGTCCCGCTGTGTGTCAGAAAGAATATTTCATTTACAATATTACGCTGTTTTTGTAAAGGCGTTTATCGTCCCCGGAACTATTTCAAGATTTCCTCGGACAAGGATAGGTAATCGGCAGCTCCTGTGCTGGACCGTCTGAAAAAGA
Organism: Desulfobacterales bacterium; assembly: GCA_030668505.1. Classification (GTDB taxonomy): domain Bacteria; phylum Desulfobacterota; class Desulfobacteria; order Desulfobacterales. The sequence continues at coordinate 9,649 of DAOUTV010000023.1, forward strand.
CCACTGGTTTTTCGTAATAGGCGCTTTCGGCGATCGTAGTATTCACCCGAATAACTGTGTCAAACAGCTTGTTCTGGAAGCGCTTGTCCGCCTTGAGGCTCTCTAGGACCTTGTTTGAAACCCTTGTACGCTGATCAAAAAAAGTGGCCAATACACCCATAATTCTTATGTGTGGATTGATCTCTTCCTTTATGATCGCAACAGTCTCTAGTAGTTCATCCAACGCACCGTAAGCATACGGGTGTGTTTGACATGGAATAAGGATCTCCTGGGCAAAGGCAAGAACATTGACTGTCAGAATCGAAAGGCTTGGTGGTGTGTCCACAAGAATAAAATCATAAAGATCCGACACCGGGGTCAAGGCCTCTTTAAGTCGATTTTCCCGACCCGGTTCGTCCACCAGTTCTACTTCAACACCCGAAAGATCCACATGGGACGGAAGAAGATCAAGGTGCTGCCAGGCTGTTTTACAAATAGCGGACCGGGCAGGTACGGGCTCGGGGACCTTGATAACATCATAGACTGAAGGGGTATCCTCGCCCGGGCTCACACCAACACCCTTGGTGGCATTGAACTGGGGGTCCATGTCAACAATCAAAACGTCTTTTCCATTAAGGGAAAGCCCGGCTCCCAAATTGATTACGGTTACCGTTTTTCCGACTCCGCCTTTTTCGTTCACCACTGCAATGATCCGTGCCTTCCTTCCAGCCATAACAACCTCCTGAGCCTGACAAAAAAACGCAACACTTAACGTCTCTGCAAAAGGGCCATTTTGCTCAAAGGAGTGGGCAAAATCGGCTACTTTTCAAAAACTGAACCTTTAGTCTAACATGGAAGCGATGCTAACGGTCCGGTCTGCCAGCATATGGACATACCCACCCATTTCATTATCATACCACCCGTATACCACTACCTTTGTCACGGGAACGTCAATGACCGTCCGGGCAAGGCAGGCCCCGACCTCGTCGGTATAACCTGGAAGCCGTTTAAGATCGATCGAAATGTTCCCTGTTCTCGTCTCGGTCTCGCTCCCCTCAATAATAGCCGTGGCCAAAGGATGGCCGATTATATCTACAGACACATTCTGTTCGTCGGAACACTGCAGATAGCCTTTTTCGTTTCTTTCGGCAGCATCTCTATAGATCTGATTGACTATGTCACGACTGGTAGGTTCCTGATCGGCATCATCCTGAATATCGATAGCCAGGATGATGAGCGAGCCCGTTGAGGTGGGAATCCTGACAGATTCAGCCACAAAGCCGATCTTCTTCATCTCAGGTATGACCAGCGTCAAAGCCTTGGCCGCCCCTGTCGTGGTGAGTATGATATTATTCAACACGCTCCGGTTTCGACGTAAATCAGTAGCCCCGGCCTTTGGCGCCCGATCCAGCACAAGCTGGGAACCCGTGATTGCATGCACCGTGGCCATGGAGGCCGTCAAAATCCTGTCCAATCCAAAATAATCTAACAAGGGCTTGATCATATAGGCCAAACAATTGGTGGTGCAAGAAGCGTTTGATATGATGTTGTGTCTGACCGGATCATAGGCGCTGTCATTTATGCCCATAACCGTCGTGACTGCATCCTCGGGCATTGAGGCGCTCTTGTCCTTAATCTTGAAGGGCGCAGACGTGATAACCTTACGTGCCCCGGCAGCCAGATGCCCGCGAGCCGCACCGCCAGGTGCGTCTGCAGGTTGCGTGGGATCCGTAAACTGACCTGTCAATTCCACCACCACGTCAACACCGTATGACTTCCACGGAATATCCTTCGGGTTTCGGACCTCACGCAAGATCGTAACCGGGATGCCGTCAATCACCATGGAACCGGTCTTTTCGTCCAGATTTTCAATCAATCGCTGGGATTTGTATCCGTACAGATAATTGTGTATGGTTCCGTATGAGGAATCCTTTTCAATGAACCTGGCAACATCCTCAAGACTTGTGCCAACAGGGCGGCCGATATTTACCACAATCTCTGAGAAGCTTTTCCGCCCCACTTGCTGCCAGATGGACAGTTTGCCAATACGCCCCAACCCGTTGATCCCAAGCTTTGCACCTTTCATGATTTCTCCTCCCTCCCGAAGAGTTGAGACCTTTGCAAAACTGTCATTTTTTCGTGATGCGGCGTCAGGCTTCAAATTTTAATCCTCAAAATACATAACGTATTCCTCCGGTTAAAATTTTTGCCTTCCTTGCCTGACAAAAAAATGTCGCGATTTTTCAAAGGTCTCGAGTTGTCATAATAGTTCACTACAACTATGTTGACTTTCATAAACAAGACTCTTGCAGTATTCAATACTCAGGAAGTCCCCAGACCGCAAGACCTTTTTCCGTTTTTTTATGGAAAAAACAGATGTGGCTTTTTGTACCTTGATTTTTCAAGCTGTTGAGCATATTAATAATATCCTTAGTCCGTTGTTAATAGTCGAGTACATTTTGTTCTTTTTGTTTATTGGGTTAACACTAGAAAAGGCATTCATGAGCACACACAGGATAATACTGGGAATCGAAACCTCTTGCGACGAGACAGCCGCTGCAGTGACCTCTGGTGGGCACACCATCTTGTCCAGTGTGGTCTGGTCCCAGGTTGCCACCCACCATCCTTACGGCGGCGTTGTACCGGAGCTGGCATCCCGAAAGCATATGGAAAAAATTGTTCCTGTGGTAGAAAAGGCCCTGGCGGATTCCGGCACAGATTCGAACAGCATTGACGGCGTAGCTGTCACCTGTGGGCCCGGCTTGGTGGGCGCGCTACTGGTGGGACTCTCCTTTGCCAAGGCATTTGCCTATGCCAGGGGGCTCCCCCTGACAGGGGTCAATCACCTGCACGGGCACATTGCCGCAGTCTACCTTGAGCCTGACCCACCACCCTTCCCTTTTGTGGCACTCCTGACCTCCGGAGGGCATACAAACCTTTGCTATGTGGCAGGACCTATGAAGTTTGAACACATGGGCCAAACCAGAGACGACGCCGCAGGCGAGGCCTTCGACAAGGTGGCAAAGATCCTCGGCTTGGGATATCCCGGGGGTATGGTTATTGACCAGCTTTCCCAACAAGGAGATCCGGACCGAATACGCTTCCCAAGAGCATTTCTTGATAAGACCGGGTTTGATTTCAGTTTCAGCGGCCTCAAAACAGCTGTTGCCCGATATATACAAGGTGAAAAAGAGGGAACGTTAAGAATTCCGGATATTGCAGCCGGGTTTCAAGAAGCAGTGGTTGACGTGCTCGTTCAAAAGGGGATCTCTGCAGCAAAGGCCAAGTCTTGTCAGCACCTGGCCCTGGTTGGGGGCGTGGCCTCAAACCGCAGGCTTCGGGAGCGGATTAAAGAATCAGCGCAGGAGGCCGGC
>DAOUTV010000017.1 GCA_030668505.1 Desulfobacterales bacterium
ATTATGTGCTCCCCGGAAGGCGTTGAGCTCATCAAGCAGGATATCGCAGAAGAGGGAGTGAACACCGTTGTGATTGCTGCCTGTTCACGACGTGTGCTCTACGACGTCTTTGATTTTAGCCCGGCCATTACAGCAAGGGTTAATCTCAGAGAAGGCGTGGTCTGGAGCCACAAGCCCCAAGAAGAGCACATGACCGGAGAAGAAGGTGGCCCCCAGGTGGATGAGTTGATTCAGGAGATGGCTGAGGACTACCTTCGCATGGGCATGGCTGAGGCTGAGAAGATACTCCCGGCCGAACCTTACCAACTGGAGGATCCTATTAACAAGCGGATCTTGGTGTTGGGAGGCGGCGTTACCGGTCTAACTGCCGCCTTGGAAGCGGCCAAGGCGGGCTATGAAGCGGTAGTCATTGAAAAGGAAGCAGAAGTTGGGGGATTTGCGGCGAAACTTCGCAAGCAGACTCCGTGGACCTATCCATATGAGGATTTACAAGAACCTGTCATTCAACAGGTCATCAAAGAGGCAGAAGCCCATCCTAAGGTTGAGATACGCACTGGGACAGAGGTTGCGCGCATTGCGGGACAACCAGGACTTTATGGTGTCACGTTAAAGCCGACGGGGACCAAAAACGTGTGGGATGTCATGACCAAGGAGCAGGAGGCGGCGATACTTGAGAAATTAGCAGCGGAAGGCAAAGCTCCTGACTCCCGTGAACCTACCCCTGATGAGCCTGCAACAATTCTTAGTACCGACCCTGACGCAGAGCGATTCGGGGCAGTGGTCCTGGCCACGGGCTGGAAGCCCTGGGAGCTGAAGGAAGAGGCTGAAGAAGCTCCGGAGGCTGAGGGCGAAGGGGCCGAAGAGCCCAAAAAAGAGGAGGCCAAGGAGACGGAAGGGGAAGAGGCCAAAGCGGAAGAGCCCAGTTATGAGCATCTCGGCTTTGGAAAGTTTCCGGATGTAATCACCAATGTGGCCTTGGAAGAGATGGCGGGCCAGGGCAAGATTTTGTGCCCATCTACCGGAAGACCTGCCACCAGCGTAGCTTTTATCCAGTGTCCCGGCCAGGGTAGTGACGAAGACTTCCCCTATGCTGCCGCCATTACCAGCATGGTTGCCTTGAAACAAGCCAAATACGTTCGGGAGGACAACCCGGATGCCAAGGCCTACATCTTCTATCAGCACATGCGTACACTGGGTCAGAACGAGTACTTCTACAAGAGTGCCCAGCAGGACGAAGGGATCTTTCTGACCAAGGGCGATGTGGTGACCGTGTCTGAAAATGGTAACGGCTCTCTTGTCTTGGCGGCCAAGGACACCCTGCTTGGTGATGACATCAAGGTAAGCGTGGATATGGTGGTGCTGGCTACAGGCATGGTACCTACCACAAAGGATGCTCCGGTCATGAACCTGGCCTATCGACAGGGACCTGGTTTTCTTGACCTTGATCTTTTTGACGGATATCCGGATTCTAATTTTATCTGTTTTCCCTATGAAACCCGGAGGACCGGTATATATGCCGCGGGGTGCGGACGCAGGGCCATGAGCATCCAGGAGTGCCGGACAGATGCGGCTGGCGCGGCCCTCAAGGCGATTCAGTGCATCGAATCCGCCAATCGAGGCGTGTCCGTTCACCCAAGGTCAGGGGATATGACATTCCCTGATTTCTTCTTCCAGAGGTGCACACAGTGTAAGCGATGCACTGAAGAATGTCCCTTTGGGGCCCTGGATGATGATGAAAAGGGAACTCCTCTTCCCAACCCGACACGCTGCCGAAGGTGCGGCACCTGCATGGGGGCCTGTCCGGAGCGTATTATCGGGTTTGCGGATTATAACATTGACTCCATTGGTTCCGCGGTCAAGGCCATAGGGGTCCCGGAGGAGGAGGAAAAACCGAGGGTTCTTGTCCTGGCCTGCGAGAATGATGCCTACCCGGCCTTTGATCAGGCTGCGATCAGGGGGCTGACGTATTCGCCCTTTATAAGGATTATCCCGGTGCGGTGTCTCGGGTCTGTCAATGTGGTCTGGATCAAGGATGCCCTGTCCAAAGGGATCGATGGCATCTTGGCGATAGGCTGCAAGTATGGCGATGACTATCAATGCCACTTTGCCAAGGGAAGTGAACTGCTCAATATCCGTATGGAGAAGATCGGCGAGGCCCTGCTGAGCCTGGCCCTTGAAAAAGAGCGTGTGCAGCAGGTCCAGATCGCTATTGATGAATATGACAAGATACCTGGTATCATCAGTGAGTTCATGGCGACAATAGAGGAAGTTGGTCCCAACCCCTTTAAGGGTTTTTAGAGTTTATTGGGTTTGTTGAGTTTGTTGGGTTCAGATCAACCATGTTAAGACAATGAGCACAATAAACCTGATGAATACAATGAGCACAACAATCAGGTGGGAACGGATTGAATATTGACAATTGAATATTAAAGGATCAAGAGATCCTGCTTAAAATTGTCAATCGTCAATCGAAAATTGTCAATTTTGGGAGGTATGAAAATGGCAGATAGCTACTGGGTGGAACCGGACGTCAGATTTGTCAAGCAGCTGCAAAGACTTGGGGGGGAAACACTCAAGAAGTGCTACCAGTGTGCCACGTGCTCGGTGGTGTGTCCGATTTCCCCGGACGAAAAACCCTTTCCAAGAAAGGAAATGATAGCAGCACAGTGGGGGTTGAAGGACAAGCTGGTGGGCAACATGGACGTTTGGCTGTGCCACCATTGTAATGATTGCTCGACTTACTGTCCTAGGGGAGCAAGACCTGGGGATGTCCTGAATGCTGTAAGAAGCTACAGTATTCAGGAATATGCCTGGCCACAATGGCTGGGCAAGATTGTGCCCGATGGCAGGTTCTGGTGGCTGCTGCTGGCCATACCGGTGGCTATTTTCCTTGCTGTCCTTGGAATAACCGGCCATCTGCATATACCAGAGGGTGAGATCGAGTTCGCCAAGTTCTTTCCAACCCTTCTTGTGGACATTATTTTTGTCCCCCTGGCGACCGCCTGGATACCACTGGTATTCGGGATCGGGATTTACAGGTTCATGACCGACATCCACAAGAATGCCGTTGCAGACGGAAAAGGCAAACGTAAGGACCTCAATGTTCCCGACTTTCTGAAGAGCATATGTTGTACGCTCCCTACCATTCTGAGTCACAACAAGTTTTCCCAGTGCAGCGAGAACAAAGGCCGGTATCTTTCTCATATCCTGGTACTCTTTTCATTCCTTGGGCTCTTTGTCGTCACGAACATCTTCTTTGTGGCTTTGTATATACTCCAGATACCTGGCCCGTACTCCATGGTTAATCCTGTAAAGATCCTGGCAAATGTCAGTGGTATCGCCCTTCTTGTGGGGGCCATACTGATGATTTCAAACCGGCTGAAAGATACGGATGCTAATGTGAGCAAAGGGAGCTATTTTGACTGGTCTCTGATTGTGCTGATCCTAGGCCTGGCCGCCACCGGGTTGCTGTCTCAGTATACGAGATTGGCCCATTTACCCATTATTGCCTATCCAATGTATTTTGCCCACCTGGTCCTGGTATTCTGTCTGTTTGCCTATTTGCCGTTTTCCAAGCTTGCCCATTTGGTATACCGAACCCTGGCTATGGCCTACTCCCGGTATTCCGAGAGGGAGCCGTGTGAATAAGTAGTTCGGATATCAGATAAACCGCAATCAAAAAGGGAAAGACTGAGACACGTCTTTCCCTTTTCTTTTCCAAGATAAAGTCAGCCATTGCTTCCCGAACATCTATATTCTAAAGCTTTCACTATAAAAGAATTGAAAGGCATAAAAAAAGGAGGCAGCTTCCACTGCCTCCTTTTTTGTTTAGGAGAATCTATTCTGGAATTAATCCATTACTTCATTGTAGAGGCCTCAGCATGACTCTGCATCTTGATTTCAACTTTCTCGGTCAGGCCTCCATAGTACTCGCGGAGGATTGTCAAAACCTCATCGCGGCCAAAGTGATCGGGAATATCGCTACCATCAGAGAGCATCTTGCGCAGCTTTGTCCCGGAAAGGACGACACGATCTTCCTTGTCGTGCGGGCAAGTCCTGAGTGATGCCATGCCGTCGCACTTGAAGCAATAGAATGTCCAATCGATCTTTAACGGTTCGCAAAGGAGCCTCTTGCCAGGATCTTCCGGCTTTGGGATCTCGTCAAAGATTGTTTGTGCGTCAAACAGACCGTAGAAGTCACCGACACCGGCGTGGTCACGGCCGATAATCATTCTATTAACACCGTAGTTCTGGCGGAAAGTGGAGTGGAGCAGGCCCTCTCTCGGGCCGGCATAGCGCATGTCAAGGGGGTACCCACCTTGGACGATATTCTCCTTGCTGAAGTAACCGTCTATAAGGGCATTGATGCATTTAATGCGTGTCTCAGCAGGGATATCGCCCGGCTTCAGTGACCCGACCAGAGAGTGAATGAACACACCGTCACATACCTCAACGGCAATCTTAGCCAGATACTCATGGGACCGGTGCATTGGGTTCCTGAGCTGGAGCGCGGCGACCTTGCTCCATCCTTTTTCTTCAAAAAGGGCGCGCGATTGTGTCGGGGTCATATAAGTGCCGGCAAACTTTTTGGGGAAATCGCCCTCACTCAGCACCTTAACAGGACCGGCCAAGTTGTAATCTTTCTGATTCATGACCATGATAACGCCGGGATGATCTTCAGGGGCAATTTTCCAGAAGTTATCGCCTTGGGATTCCTCGCCTTTTCCCTTGTAAACCTTTTCGCATTCCCATTTTTTGTCGGCCTCGGTCATCTCATATTTTTCGGTGACCTTCATAGTGGCCATGATCTCGCCGGAAGCATTCTGAAGGGCAATTTCATCACCCTCGTTGATGCTGTCGGCATCTTCTTTAGAAGCGGACAGTGTTACAGGTACTGGCCAGAATGTGCCGTCGGTCAGCAGATACTTCTCGCAAACACTCTTCCAGTCAGCCTTAGGCATAAAGCCGTTTAACGGGCTGAATCCGCCGATACCCATCATGATAAGGTCGCCGTTTTCACGACCGCTGATGGATATCGTCTTCAAACCTTCAGCCTTTTTCTTTTCCGCCTCTAACTCCGAACCGGTTAGTAAACAGCAAACTAAACCCTTGCCTCCATGTGGTGGTACTAATGCCATTTTTCCTTATCTCCTTTCTGGTTTTTTTAAAAAGATCCATGTAACTCCATGGTATTAAAAAACATGAGACCTTAATAGCAGAGGTAAAATCGGTTTCCCTTGGCAGTGGGGTCCTTGGAACTTCTTGTACAAAAAAAACTATAAAAAACAGCTCCTAAACATGGGCTTATGGAAAAAAATAGATTGTCTTTATTAGTACAATCCCCCCTTTTTGTCAAGGACAAAATTCTTAGCCCTCTCCTCTCCGAGCCGAAGGTCATCAAGGGGGAGCGAGTTTCAAGCATTGCGAAGGAATACGGATCGTCTTGGGAAAGTTATTTCATTCTTGCTCCTTACAGGACTTGCCCGTTAGAGCATTAACAGATAAGGAATTGCAACCCCCGTGCCAGGACAAGAGGTGCGTGGGAACAGAGGCAAGTAATTAAAAATAATGACGATCATAGGAGCAAAGGGGCGCTTCTGCACGTAACCTCAGAGGGATGGGTGTTAGTTTTTTTTACAGATTGTAAAGAACTGATTCGGGGACATCGCTTGCAGGCCTGAAAAGCGATGGCTACTTACGCCAAAATTCAGGTACAAACAAGACGAGAACCGTGTAGATTTCCAGTCGTCCCAAGAGCATACACAGGATGAGTAACCACTTACCCAACATCGGGATATGGGCATAGTTATCTGTGGGGCCAACCAATCCCAGCCCGGGCCCGATATTACCGATGGTGGCTGCAACGGCGGCAAAAGATGTGACTACATCGACCCCCATAGCGGCAAGGAGAAAAGAGCACAAGATGAACAGCCCTAAGTAAAGCATGAAATAACCCCATATGCTATGGAGGACTTCGTCCGATATGGGGCGGCCTCCCAGCTTGACCTGTGTTACTGCACGGGGATGGATCAGGCAAAAGAGTTGTTTATACGAATGCTTCAAAAGGAGCATTATGCGCAGACACTTCATCCCGCCTCCAGTGGAACCGGCGGAGGCTCCCAGAAACATGCAAAAAAGCAATATGTTTTGTGAAAGAGAGGGCCACTTTTCAAAATCGGCTGTGACATACCCGGTGGTCGTAATGATAGACATTACTTGAAAGGCCCCAAAACGTATGGCCTCGGAACAGGTATTGTATACGGTGTGATACACGTTGAAGCTGACCGCAAGAACAAAAATGACAACTGCGCCTATGAAAAAACGAAATTCCGGGTTGCGCCAGAATGCCCGTAGATCCCCCCTCAGGCATTGGTAATGAAGGGAAAAATTGATTCCGGCAAAGAGCATAAAGAGAATGACCACTGTATCGATGTATGGACTATCATACGACCCAATTGAGGCATTTCGCGTGGAAAATCCTCCGGTGGCCATGGTCCCAAAGGTATGACAGAGAGCTTCAAACAGGTCCATGCCGCCCAACATAAGCAATAGGGTCTCTGCTGCGGAAAAGAGCAGATAGACCTTCCAAAGGACCATGGCCGTGTCCCTTATCCGTGGTTTTAGCTTATCAGGCACAGGCCCCGGGACTTCCGCCTTGTAAAGCTGCATGCCTCCGACGCCTAACAACGGTAGAATGGCCAGGGAAAGCACAATAATCCCCATCCCGCCCAGCCAATGGGTAAGGCTCCTCCAGAAGATAAACCCCCGCGGGACTATTTCTATGTTCATTAGCACCGAAGCCCCTGTGGTGGTAAAACCGGAAATAGATTCAAAAAAGGCATCAGCAAAGGTCGTAAACACCCCTCCCCAATAATATGGGAGAGCCCCAAATAAACCAGCAGCTGTCCACCCGATGGCCACTACACCCATTCCCTCCCGGTGGCTCATGATCTCGCCCTTGGCGCTTCTGAAGACAAGATAGAGCACGAGGCCACTCCCAAGAGTGACCGCCATCGATTTCAACAGGGGCATAACACTTTCGTCCTGGTAGTAAAGGCCGAAAAGGAGCGGAAAGACCATGGTCAGGCCGAGAAAGAAGGTCAAAATTCCTACCAGGTGGAGGGTGTAACGCAGACGCATTTAGAAGTACTCCAGCTTGACCATGAGGGCCTTCTCAACATGGGGGATGTCTTGGCGGGTAGCAAAAATGATGATCCGATCCTGAGGCACGATGACGCTGTCGCCTGTCGGGATTATTACCTCGTCTCCGCGAATAATAGACACAACCAGAGCGCCCTTGGGAAATGGAATTTGTTGGAGAGGTTTCCCCACAATATCAGAGGTTTCCAGTGCAACAGCCTCAAGGGCTTCCGCCTCTTCCCCCTTGAGCGCCATGGCAGACAAAACTTTGCCCCGTCGAACGTATTGCAGGATGCTATTGATTGCAGCAAGTCTCGGGCTAACGATGTGTTCAAGTCCGATGGCAGAAACCAAAGGAAAGTAACTAAACTTACTAATACGGGTTACGGTCTTTTGCGCGCCTATCCTTTTGGCAAGAAGGGACGTGAGGATGTTGGTTTCCTCGTCTCCAGTCAGCGTTGCCACCACATCCATATCCTGTATGTTTTCTTCCTGGAGGAGTCTCTGGTCGGAGCCATCTCCTTGTAGGACAACGACTTTATCGAGGTGTTCTGCCAACTCCCGGCAGCGATCCGGGTCTTTTTCAATCAACTTGGTATGTATGGACATCCCTTCAAGGGCCTTGGCTAACCTGAGGCCTAGATTGCCGCCTCCCACAAGGAGGACACGGTCCAAGGGTTCAGCCCGCTTTCCAAAGATTTTTAAAGCACCTTTAAGTTCATTTATTTCTGAAACAAAGTAGATCAGGTCCCCTTCCAGGATTTTGTCGTCCCCGGAGGGGATAATGAGTTTTTCATTTCTACTAATGGCTGCCACAAGGATTTTTTTGTTGCCCGTCTTCTTTTTTAGATCAACCAGCTTGGTCCCCGTGAAGGAGCAATCTGCATCCAGGCGCACCCCGATGACCTTGATGCGGCCGTCGGCAAATTCACCCACATCCACCGCACCAGGGACTTGCAGCAGCCTCACAACCGTCTTGACCGCCTCGACCTCAGGATTAATCATTACTTCAATGCGATAGGGATCCTGTGTCAAAGCATCCTGATACATAAGATATTCTTCACCTCTTATGCGGGCCAGCTTGACGGTTGTGGGGGAAAGGATGCCGGCAAAAAGCGAGGCCACCAGGTTGGCCTCGTCGCTGTCGGTGACAGCCAGCAAAATATCGGCCTCTTTTATACCCGCTTGTTCAAGGATAGCGGGGTTACTTCCGCAGCCCTCGATGGCCTGGACATCCAAATTTTCAAGAACACGGCGCAAAGCGTCCGCATTCTTCTCAATAACGACTACATCCTTGTTTTCCAGGGAGAGGCGGCTGGCAATGTGGAAACCAACCTCGCCTGCGCCGACAATAATAATCTTCAATGAAATCGCTCCTACAACACTTTCTATTATCCGTTCGTCCAATACAACACAACAAACACCCTGTCAACGATGAGCATGGATGGGCACTTTTTCAACCAGGCATGACCGGTGTCACTATAGGAGACCTCCGGCATTAGCGTACAGCAGGTAGCCTGAAGTTTGCAGGTCGTGCTCAGAATCATCTCATACAGCTGTTACAATGGGCCAAATAGTTGTTGTGCCTTTTAGCCCTACAACGACACTTACCGTTGACACCAAATTCTGGATTCTGTCATGCCGGACTTGATCCGGCATCCAGAAGTCGAGCTATGACCATGAACTAAAATAGCCATATTCCAGATCATTCTGACTGGATTCCGGCTTTCGCCGGAATGACGGAGTGGTAAACGTCGTTTTAGGGTTAGATATTCCTTAGAATATGGCACTTGACCGTTGGTGGTATCACTCAGTGTCGGTTGTCTGTTGGGATTCATGCTCGTTCGGTTCGGGGAGGCTGATCTGGCGGGTTGTCTTCTCCACAGGACTGAGGTACGTGATTTCTGCTCCGCCTCTTTTTGCAATCCCCAGCCCACTGAATTTTCTTGCAGAGGCCAATACCCTACGCTCAAAAGAGCCGATGACTTGATTATACGTAGATACACATTTTTCAATGTTTCGGCCAAGCCTTTCGAGGTGTTCTGCCATGGTGTTGGTTCTCTCGTATAATTCTTTGCCCAGGAGGCTTATGGCCTCGGCGTTTTTTGCCATTGTTTCCTGTCGCCACCCAAAGGCCACAGCCTTGAGAAGGGATATGAGGGTTGTTGGTGTAGCCAATATGACACCCTTGCTCACACCTTCCTCAATCAGTCCGGGCTTGTATTCAAGGGCGGAGCTAAAGAAATTTTCCCCAGGTATAAATAGCACAACAAATTCAGGGGTCGGCTGGAATTGTTCCCAGTAAGTCTTTTGCGAGAGCTTATTCATATGGACCTGGATTTGTTTGGAATGAAGGATTAATTTGCTCACCCTTTCTTCTTCTGTTTGAGCTTCCAGAGCTTCTAGATAGGCAAGGAGCGGCACCTTGGAATCGACTACGATCTGTTTCTCATTGGGAAGTCTTACAATCATGTCGGGCCGCAAACGACCTCGCTCGGTATCTTTCGTTTCTTGTTCAAAAAAATCACAATATCTTAACATGCCGGCCAGTTCAGCAACCCTTCTAAGGGTAATTTCCCCCCACCTTCCCCGCACCTGAGGCGTTCTGAGCGCCTTGACCAGGTTAGCGGTCTCCTGCTGGAGGAGCTGTTGCGTAGTCATGAGTGACTGGACTTGCTGCGACAGGCCGCCGTAAGCCTTTTCTCTCATCCTTTCCATTTGCTGGACCTGGCTGTCATATTTTTCCAAAGATTCTTTGATGGGTCCGACGATCTGTTTCACCTCTTTTTGACGCATCTCCAAATCCCTTTTGGCTCCTTCCTGGTATTTGCCAAGTGTCGCCTTGGCCAACTCAAGAAAGGATTCGTGACTATTTCTTAATGCCGTGGCTGAGATGGCCTGAAAGGTGTCGGTGAGTTCTTCTTTGGCCTTTTCAAGCAATTGCAGCTTTTCTTCGGTTGCCACCCTTTCTTTTTCTATGATGGTTGCCAGTTCTGCCTGTTTTTCTTTAAGTTCCGTGATGGTTTCAGTCAGGTGTTTCACTTCGCTTGTCTTTTCTTCAAGGGTCTGTTGCACCTGATTCATCTGTTCCAGTTTCGCTTTTGCGGCAGAGCGTTCCTCAGAGATCTTCAGTATGCTCGCATCGGCCCGACTCAATTCTCCTTGCAAATCGGCGGTCCTGGTATTTCTGTCTTGAAGCTCTTTTTCTTTACCTTGGATGACTTCTTGCAACCTCGCAATCTCAGTCTGGCTTTGGGAAAGGGCACTTGACAACCGTGCACTGATCTTCGATTTTGCGACCAGCCAGGCCATGACACCACCCAGGGTGCAGCCAAGGAAAAAAGTGAGGATGTAAATAAGAGATTCCATCGAGAGTCCTGTGAGAGCTTTGCAAAAAATCCTGTCGAAGCTCAAAGCTCAAGGCTGAAAGCTCAAAGGTAAAAGAAAAAAACAAAAGAAGATTTCTGCTCTTTCAGCTTTCAGCTTTGAGCTATACACTGATACCAAGGGCTTCATACAATCTTTCAAAATTCACCTGTTCCTCTATCAGGCGAATGCCGCAATAAACCTTTTCTTTTTCCTTGATGCGAAGCTTGCGCGAGAGATCATCTATCTTCTTTGCCACCGAATAAGTATCGCCCCGGACAACAACAATCGGTATACCTCTCATTTCAGCTCTGGAGACTACGATTTCATTCGGATAGAGATTGCCGGTCAGGATGAGGCATTGGGTCGCGGCTTCAATAGCGGCAAGGTGGATATCGGCCCGGTCGCCCCCCACGATCACGGCATTGTTTCTTGCCTTTCTGATATACTCGAGGGCACGGTCCACCTGCATTCCGCCGATCAAAAAGTGCTCGATCAACCCATCCAGTCTATTTCGGCAGCAGAGCACATCTCCGGCAAGGACCTCCACTATATCTGCAATCATCACTGAGCCTAGTACAGCATCGTAGGGAAGGATGCCAAAGACGGGGATGCCTTTTTGTTCCAGGAACGGGACAATCAAGTCCTGGAGTTTTTCAGCATAACCTGCGTGCACTCTGTTTACGATCACTCCCAGTAGGCGTTCTCCTAAACGCTCATGGGTATCCAAAACCCCATCCAGATAAAGTTGTTTCTCGTAGTGATCCATCAGAAGGACACGGGCACGGAGTTTTTCGATCAGGTCATATGCTGATATATTAAGGAATTTGCCTGACTCAAGTTTGCCTGTCCCCCCAATGAGCATCACATCTTTTCCTTTCGACACTTGTTCAAAGGCATATAGAACCTTTTTATCAAGTGCCGCGGTTTCTCCCCGACAGCATTCGACCATCAGGTCGTGCGTTATAACTACCGGGCAGATGGCTTCTATTGGATCTTTCAACATGAGTACCCTGTAGATGAACCACGCGTCTTTGTCGGTCAGCACGCCTTCCACCTTAATAGGAAACCGGCCAAAGGGCTTAAAATATCCCACCTTGAGCCCGTCTTTAAGGAATCGTTGACCGAGCCCCATGATTGCAAGGTTCTTACCTGAATATGCCGGCGTGGATCCTACATATAGAGAAACCATTTTCTTTTGCCCCCTCAGTGAAAGTGCCTAACCCGGACAAGCCGGGCAAGCTGAAAGCTCAAGGCTGAAAGCTCAAAGCAAGAAATAGATCTTAGACTCTTAGCTTATCTTCCTTTCAGCTTTCAGCTTTGAGCTTTCAGCTCCTACATTTCAGCTCACTCCTGTATGGTAATCCTGGTGTCCACGGCCACTGCCCCCAGACCTTCGGGCCGCACCAGGAGTGGATTAATGTCTGCTTCGATGATTTCAGGAAAATCGGTGGCCATTTGTGACAGCCGCAGCAGAGCATCCCGGATTGCATCGATATCAGCAGGGGGTTCACCACGTACCCCGCGCAGCAAAGGGAAAGAGCGGATGTCGCGAATCATTGCATCGGCGCTTTCTACACTCAATGGGGCTATACGAAAGGCCACGTCTTTTAAGACCTCAACATAGATTCCCCCAAGGCCGAACATAATCATAGGGCCAAACTGCATGTCACGGGTAATTCCCAGGATGACTTCTTTGCCCTGGGGTACCATTTCTTGAACCATCACACCCAGGATACGTGCCTCTGGTTGCCGCAGTTGAATGTTTGAGGTGATATCAAAAAAGGCCTCTTCCACCATGGCCTCGTTTTCAATTCCCACTCGAACGCCCCCCATATCGCTCTTGTGTAGAACATCGGGCGAGGCAATCTTCATGACCACCGGATACCCGATCTCTGAAGCCGCTCTTACGGCTCCCTTGGTGGTTTTGGCAATGCGACTCTCGGGTAGTCTGAATTGATAAGCCTTGAGGATCTCGCGCGCTTCATTTTCGATCAAGTCGTGCCGGTGCTGCTTGACAACTGAAGCAAAGATCTCGCGTACCCTGATAGTGTCTGCCTTAAAGTGCCGATATTGTCTTTCGGGCTTTTCCCGCCAACGGCGATAGGAAAGCATCGCATCTAGGGCTGTTATCGCATCTTCGGGATAGTCATAGGAGGGTATGGCATGGTCCTGAAGAATTTTTCGAGCACCCCTTACTCCCCTTTCTCCCATGAACACTGTGATAATGGGTTTGTCGGCATCTTTGGCCAAGCTTACAATCCCACGGGCAACAGCCTCTGCGTCTACTGCTGCCGTTGGCGTCAAAAGTATCAGAACAGTGTGTATAAAGTCGTCTTTCAGGACGACCTCCAGAGTTTTTTGATACCTTTCATGTGAGGCGTCACCAATAATGTCAATGGGATTGTATACAGAAGCAGAAGGAGGTAGAAACTCCCGGAGGCGGTCTGCGGTCTCTTTCCGGGTGGGAACGAGATGAAGCGAGCTCCGGTCGCAGGCGTCAGCTGCTAGGATGCCCGGCCCCCCTGAATTGGTAATGATGGCAAGGCTCGGGCCTCTGGGCAGGGGTTGACTGGCAAAGGCCATGGCGTATACAAATAGAGACTGCATCGATTCGGCACGTATGATGCCGGACTGCTTGAAAGCAGCGCGGTAGGCATGGTCAGAGCCTGCCAGAGCGCCGGTGTGAGAAGAAGCTGCCTTGGCTCCTGCGCTGGTTGTGCCTGACTTAATGATAATAATTGGTTTTGTTTTGGAGACCTGGCGAGCCGCCTTCATAAAGCGCGGCCCGTCCTCAATGCTTTCCAAATACCCTAGAATCACCCGTGTATTTTCATCCCGTCCCATGGAAAGCATGATCTCGGTTTCCGAGATGTCCATCTTGTTGCCCAAGCTTATAAACCTTGAAAAGCCAACATTTTCTCCCAGGGCCCAGTCCAGGATTGCTACACACATGGCCCCGGATTGCGAAAAAAAACCGATGTGGCCCGCAAGGGGCATACCGGCCGCAAAAGAGGCATTCAGGGTGCTTGCCGTATCAATAATCCCTAAGCAATTGGGACCGACGACCCGTATGCCAAGTTCCCTGGACCGCGTGACCAGTTCCTGTTCCAGGCGCGCTCCTTGTGGCCCGGTCTCTTTGAAGCCCGCCGTAATGATAACAACCGAATCGACCTTCTTCTTGCCGCACTGCTCCAAAACATCCATAACCTTTCCAGCAGGCACTGCAACGACCGCAACATCTATCTTTGAAGGGACTGAAGCGAGGTCCGGATATGCCTGATATCCAAGGATCTCTTTAGCAGTGGGGTTTATTGGGTAGACGTCACCACCATAACCGTACCGGACTATATTGTTCAGGATGTCATAGCCAATTTTGGCCGGGTTTTGCGAGGCCCCGACTACAGCCACAGAGGATGGGTTAAAGAAGTGTTGTAACATCGGGTTCTGTATTACCTAAGTTTTGTAAAGACGTTACAAAAGAATAGCTTTGTTTATAGCACGTTCTTGTTCCAGGGCAACCCCAATTTTCCCTTGACCCTACCGCCTCTATTTCCTATAAGTTGGCGCAGTGAACGTTCTCCTGATTGAAATAAATCCTTTTGCTCCGGCCTCTCCTCCGATTTCTCTGGGATACATTGCTTCCTTTCTCAAATCAAAGGGGTTCACTGTCAAGATATTGACTCTCGGAGAGGACACGTCCGTCTCCTGTGTAAGCCTGTATAAGATCGTCAGTGATTTTCAACCAGCCCTGGTTGGGATCTCGGCCTATCAGAGAACCATGCTCTATGTAATCGGCCTTTCCAACCTCATAAAATCTGTGGACAGAAATATCAAGATAGCCATTGGTGGTCCGCAGGCCACCTTTATGCCTTCGACTGCCTTTGCCGAACTGCCCGATATTGACTATATCTGTCGATCTTCGGGCGAGGTTACGCTCTTGCGGATTGCACGGGCCATCGAAAATGAGACGCCCTTTTCAGATCTTTTGGGCGTCACTTACAAAGATACTCATGGTGCCGTCTATGACACGGGAGA
>DAOUTV010000151.1 GCA_030668505.1 Desulfobacterales bacterium
AAGATTGATTCATGGGACCACTTTGAAGGGGGGAAAAGAATCCGGCACGAACGAGCATCCACCGAAACCGGCCGAGTGGATAAAATTATAGAGTTTGATTCCGAGGAACTTCCTTTGATGATGCGAAAGGACACTACGGCAAACGGCCTATTTGACAGCATATACCATTTTGAGGAAGGAAAATTGACTCGTTCCACAAAGGACACGGATAGCGATGGCAAGGTGAATGTCTGGCAAACCTACTTGGAGGACAAACTCCTTGAAAGACGCACCGATAATGACGGAGACGGGCAGGTGGAAAGTATCACTTATTATGACACCGACGGCCTCCCTAAAAATAGCCGTCACGATTTGGACAGGGACGGCAAGATGGAAGTAATACGCCTCTATCGCGAGGGTGCTTTGTGGGAGCAGAAAAAGGATTCGGATCTGGACGGCATATTTGAAATCGTGACCCGTTTTAAAGACGGAAAACCGTTCTATCAGGAGAAGGATACCAACCTTGATGGGAACAAAGATATCTTTATCCATTTTGATGCCAAGGGCTGTGCGGAAAAGATGGAGGAAGACACCAGGTATACCGGCAGGATTGACAGAATAAGGACCTACCGTAACGGTGAGCCGGATAAGGTTGTCTATGATGGCGATGGGGACGGATTTAAGGAAACGGTCACGCTTTTTAAAAATGGAAAAGCCTCCTTGCAAACCCAGGACACTAATAAAGACGGCAAGCCGGACGTAAATATCTATTTCAACGCCAATGGGAAAAAGTACAAGGTCGAAAGTGACACCAACTTGAACGGCAGAACCGATACATGGGAATACTATGAAGACGAGGTGCTTTCCAGGGTAGAAAGAGACAATGAAAGCAATGGCAAGGTCAGCTTAAAGGTATTCTACAAAAATGGAGAAAAACTGAAATTGATTCAGGACAAAGATGCAGACGGCCACTTTGAGACCACACAGCGGTTTAACAGGCCCCCGTGGTCCATGGTAATGGAGCTGGATGCCGACACAGATGGAAAGCCGGAGGGCCGCTACTACTATCAAGGAAGCATCCTAAGGCTCAAGGAAATTGATGAAGACGGAGATGGAAAGCCGAATCTTAAAGAATATTTCAATATTAAAGGCAAGCTCGCAAAGAGTGAAGAAGACGACGAGGGTGCGGGTAGGTTCACGATCACCTGGTTTTACAATGATGCTGAAGAGGCTGTCCGGGCGGAAAAGGACAATAACGGGGACGGCCGCGTGGATACCTGGTATTCTTACAAGAAAGGCAGTCTCACGAAAGTGGAGGAAGATACGAACACCGATGGCAAGCCTGATTTGTGGGAGGAGTACGATGAGTCAGAGGCGCTGGTGAAGCGTTCAAGAGACCTCAATCTCGATGGCGAACCTGATATTGAGGAATATAATTGAGTGATTGAGGAATTAAAGGATTGTGGGATTGAGGGATTGAAGGATTGAGGGATTGAAGGCAACTTTAGCTCACTTTAGTTCACTTTAGGCACTATAATCTGGAGGGTAATATGTTTGATTTTCTCGCAAAGGGGGGCGTTCTTGTGGGGCCCATCCTTCTTTGTTCCGTGTTGGCCCTATCTATTTTTCTGGAACGCCTGATCCGTTTTGCCCGGTTGCGGATTCGAGGTTATGGATTGGTGGAAAAAATTGCTCGACAGGTGAAAGACGGTGAGGATCACCAGGCCTATGAGGCGGCAAGCACAAGCAATACGCCTATGGGACGTATCCTGACACAGGCAATGGAGGTGAAAAATCAGGACAGGGAAACCCTGGAGACGGTCATTGTCCACTCCACAGGAAGGGAGGTCAGGGAGCTTTCTTCATACCTCCCGACACTGGCTACCATTGGAAGCATTGCCCCCCTACTTGGTCTCCTTGGAACGGTTCTCGGCATGATCAAGGCCTTCATGGTCATTCAACAGATGGGAGGCAAGGTTAATGCTGCCGTTCTTGCCGGGGGCATCTGGGAGGCCATGTTGACCACTGCTCTTGGCTTGGCCGTGGCGCTTCCCACCATGGTGGCCCATAGCTACCTGGTTGCCCGTGTGGATAAATATGAGGCCCAACTCCAGGATGGGACGGTGACGTTTATCAAGGCCATAGGCAATCGCATACACAGCGACACCGGACGGACTCATACGCATGGTCACGACCATTCTCATTCTCATCACAGTCATTAGCGAAGGAGGCCATTATGCTTGTCCATGCTCAACGAAGAAAACATGCGCAGGTTCAGGTGCCTCTGACATCGCTCATTGATATTGTTTTCTTGCTTCTGATTTACTTCTTGCTTACCACCAACTTCATGGTGGATGAAGGGATCAAGATCAAACTCCCCCAGGCCAGGGCAGCGGCACCCCAGACCGAAGAGGTAATCACCGTCTATGTGGACCAACAAGGAAGGGCCTTTCTCGGAACAGAGGAGGTCTCCCTCGGCAGGCTCTTTGACCGGCTCAAGGAAATGATCAGAAACCAGAAAAACAAGCTTGTGGTTGTCAGGGCCGACAGGGCGGTTATCCTGAACAAAGCCGTAAAAATAATGGATATCGCCAAGGCAGCCGGAGCCGGGAGGCTCTGCTTAGCTACGGAGAAAGATTTTTAGATTTAGCCACAGACACACACAAGACGGACACAGACGTTTCCCTGCGGGCTTCGCAGGGGAAAATAGTCATCGCTGAGGCGATATGAAGCCGCTTTTTGTTATGGATAGAACATTTCCCGAAGAGTATGGCCATTAATAGGTGGCCGGGTCGGCCACCTATTTGTCCGTGTCTGTCTGTGTGGGTCTGTGGCTAAATGGTATACGTGAACTATGTCTAAAAGAAAACCCAACTGGCTTTTGCGCGGTTTAGTGGCCGTATCTCTTGTTTTACACATTTTTGTATTCATGCATATTGCCGGGATCTACAATTCGAACGCCCTGACCTACATTGAGTTAACATTACAAAATGTATCCAAACTATCCCCAAGGAATATCCCCAGACCACGTCACAGGCCCAAGGCTCCTCAGCCGATGGACGTAAAAAGGCTGAAGATAACTCAACAGCGCCTACCTACCTTTAAACCGATAAAACTGGAACCTGCTGAAAAAGACATGCCCGACAGTCTAATGGAAGGAATAAGCATGCCGGATATCGCTGCCGGCTCCGGCCTGAACATCGCTGACTGGAGCCCGGGGGAACTGGATACCTCCTGCAGTTATCTTGAAATGGTGAGACTCAAAATAGAGCAACACAAATTATATCCCGCCACGGCCAGGACAAGGCAAATAGAGGGCAATGTGACCATACGCTTTGTCATCACACCAGATGGAAATGTCCGGTCGGTTGAGCTTGTGAAGCCCTCAAGGCACATGGCCCTGGATACAGCAGCACTTAATGCAGTAAAAGATGCTGCACCTTTTCCAAAGCCGCCTAAACACCTTTTTAAGGGAGAGATTCCTTTAGAGCTTACTATCTTGTTTGAGCTTACCTAAAGAGAATAAATTTTTTGTTAAAGGGGGTGATATTAGACTTTCTCTGCGGTGTACATTTAGGAAATGAGTAGGGGAAGGCAGCGGGCACCGGCCAAGGCTCCGAAGCTGCCCTCCCCCGTGAAGCCCCCTCGGGGTGAGGGATGCTTCTGTCTTTTTAAACCACCGGAGCATTCCTTCGTCAATTCAATCCGGGGAGGACCCTTAACCTGTGAATTTTACATCATTATCAACTAAAAAGAAGGAGGATCAACAACACGATGAAGAAATCGCAAAGTAAGAAAGCCAAACCATCAAAGATCATTGGACTTATAACCAATATGTCAAAAAGTCTTTTAATAATTGTTGTGGCTGTGGCTCTGGCTGCATCGGTTACGCCTTCCCGGGCTGAGGAGCCCAGTGAAAAGGCCGCAACCAGGCTGGAAGATATCGTGGTAACCGGCACCAAAACACCTCATGCCCTAAAAGATGTTCCCGTGGAAACTGTCGTGATTACCACGGAAGATATCGAGAGAACAAACGCGCAAAACGCCATGGATGTCTTGAAAAACATTCCCGGAATCCAGGCATCTATTCATGATGATGTCTTCGGAACGTACACCTGGAAAGCCAAGCTGCGAGGGTTAGACTTCGATGCCGGTTATGGCTTAATCCTAATTGATGGACAAAGGGTCATGGGCTCCGGCCAAAGCGGCGGCATGGGCGAATATGGCATCGGTCTCAACCAGATTCCAGTGAATATGATCGAAAGAATCGAAGTGGTCAAAGGCCCCAGTTCGGCATTATACGGAAGTGATGCTGTAGCTGGTGTGATCAATATCATTACCAGAAAGTCGCCCAAAAAGCCAACCGGAAGGGCCGGTACAGCGTATGGTTGGTATAAGGTCAAAGAGAGAGAGAGCGGCGGCACAATTACCGAACCTTCTGACGATGGAAAGAACAGAAACCTCTCCAAGAGCTATGTTTCCTTTGGTGATAAGATTTCAGATCGTCTTGGCTATTTGTTGAGTTACAGCAATGATAGTGCCGATGATATAAGTCAGGATCCGGTCAAATCTGATCGCCACTCCTTTATGGGCAAACTGGATGCAGAGCTTAGCGATAGCGTTGATGTCTATCTTAAGTATGAACTGAGTGATTATGAAAAGATGGACAATCGACAGGAGGACAGTTATCGTGTTGCTGCGGGGGTAGATTTTCGTCCGTCGGATAACCATTTCTTTTCTTTGAAGGGATATACATATACCTGGGATTTCGAGCACGGTTCTGTTGGTAATACTTATGGGCATAAGCGTGGTGACGTGGGGTACGACCAGGGTGAGATTCAGTACACCTGGTATGCCAGCGAGTGGAATGCTCTAACTCTGGGTGGAGAAATTCAATCACAGGGTATTGATTACATCATAGATAACTATGATCCAACCGAAACTTATACTGGCACGACTACAGTTAATGAAGACGTGGATACCTCCAGTTTGTATGCTCAGGACGAGATCACTCTATTCGATGCTCTTACCCTGGTTGGCGGCCTGCGTTATGATGATCATTCCACCTTCGGGAGTGAGGTGAATCCCAAATTAAGCCTCATGTACAAGTTTTCCGAAGATACCACCTTTAGGGCCTCAGCAGGCAAGGCATTTAAATCGCCCACCCTTCGTCAACTCTACTACGATGCCCCATACAGGCACGGCGGTTATTACCGCAAGTCTAATCCGGATCTGGATCCGGAAACTGCTGTTGGTTATTCCGCAAGCATAGAACAGTTTTTACTCGACCAGGGTATCATGATGAATCTCGGTTATTTTCGTAATGATATTGACGATATGGTAGTCGAAGAAGATACAGGCACATTGTATCTGGGTCTGCCGCTGCATGAGTACAGGAACGTGGAAGAAGCCTGGACACAGGGGCTTGAATTTCTGTGCAGGACGTATCTGACCGAAGAATTTTTCGCCTCCATATCCTACACTTATACTGATTCGGAAAATAAGGAGAACAAAAAAGAACTGACCTACACTCCCAAACACGTTTTAAGCATTTCGCCTGCATACGAACTGCAAAATTACGGTTTGGGCACAACTGCTACCAT
>DAOUTV010000035.1 GCA_030668505.1 Desulfobacterales bacterium
CTGTCAAGGATGCCATTGATAAAGGGGCCGGAATCCTCAGTGCCGAACTTTTTTCCAATATCTATTGCTTCGTTGATGGATACCTTTGGTGGAATATCATCGCAGTAAAGGAGTTCATAGACAGCGATTCTCATAATGTTGCGATCTGCTCGGGACATACGGCTAATCTTCCAGTTTTCCGAAAAGCTTTTAATCAGAGGGTCGATCTCATGTTGAACTTTCTTGACACCTTCGACCAGTCGCAGAAAAAAAGGCTTCACGTTTTCCGTAACCCCGAAATGTTTGCAAAACAGCTCAACCGCTTCTTTTGAGTGATCCTGGTTCATCTCCATCTGATAAAGAGCCTGCATGGCAAGCTCTCTTGAGCGCCGGCGATTCCCCATAATGCCTCGGAATTTATAATATCTATTAAAAGAACTTAGCGCCCTTCGGGCGGATCACGCGTGTGGCAAAAAAGCTATATCTTATCTACAGATTCTAGGAGGTTTGCCATCTCCATAGCGGCTACGGCCGCGGACCAGCCCTTATTTCCGGCCTTTGTCCCAGCCCTTTCTATAGCCTGCTCCAGGGTATCCGTGGTGACCACACCGAAGATAACCGGAACCCCTGATTCCAGCCCGACCAAGGCTGTTCCTTTGGAAACCTCAGCACTGACATACTCAAAATGGGGTGTAGAACCCCGGATCACAGCCCCCAGACAAATAACAGCATGATACTTTTCTTTTTGTGCCATCTTCTTTGCCACAAGGGGGATTTCAAAGGAGCCTGGCACCTTCACGACATCGATATCCTGATCACGTGCCCCATGACGATTGAGGGCGTCCAAGGCACCGGCCAGAAGCCTGTCACTGACAAAATCATTAAAGCGGCTTACAACCAGACCGAACTTTTTCCCCTCAGCGGATATCTTCCCTTCGTATACATTTGGCATGATAGCTCCTCCTCATGATGAACACGAAATAAGTTCCCTAAAAGATAAACTAAATCCGAAACTCGAAATCCGAAACAAATCCGAAATACAAATTCTCAAATGTTCAAAACACCTGCCCGCCATTGCCACGTATGCTGGGCTTTTTGGCGAATGCTATGCCTGACGATGGCAGGCGGGAGGGGAAATAATTTGAATCTAGTTCGCGGTTCGATATTCGTTCGTCTGCAGCGGATTTCGGTCATTTAAATTTTGAAAATTTGGTCATTGTTTCGAATTTCGATATTCGAATTTCGAATTTTTGCTGCCTTCAATCAAGTTCGTAGGAGGGGCTATCCCACATTGAGGAATTTATATTGTCCTTGTTGCTTACCGTTTGGTGTTTAGCTTCAGCAGATGGCCCATCTTCACTTTTTTGCAACTTAGATATCCCTCATTATACTCATTGGGCGTCGTTTCAATAGGTACCTGCTCGACTACGCTCAGGCCATAACCCTCAAGTCCCACGATCTTCTTTGGATTGTTGGTAATAAGCCTCATTTTGCGTATACCCAGATGCGCCAGTATTTGAGCGCCAATGCCGTAATTCCTTAAATCGGGTTTGAACCCGAGCCGCTCATTGGCCTCTACTGTGTCGTGGCCTTCATCCTGCAGCGCGTAGGCTTTCATTTTGTTGAGAAGTCCGATACCCCGGCCTTCCTGGCGAATGTAAAGCAGAACCCCTGCGCCTTCTCGTTCTAACATCTTCATGGCAGCATGAAGTTGTTCTCCGCAGTCGCACCGCATTGAACCAAAAACATCACCGGTGAGACATTCTGAATGAACACGTACCAGGACCGGCTTGGTAGAATCAATTTCCCCTTTGATCATGGCTATATGAAGGAAGTCATCGACATCATTTTCATAGACAGTGGTCATAAACTCCCCCGAGCTACTGGTCGGAATGACCGTGGTCGCGACAGGATGTACGAAGCTCTCGGTCCGGAGCCGGTATTCGATCAGGTCTGCGATGGTGCAGATTCCTATTTGATGCTTTTTTGAGAATTTTTCCAGGTCAGGCATCCTTGACATAGTGCCATCTTCGTTCATGATCTCACAGATAACCCCTGCCGGCTTCAAGCCTGCAAGCCTTGCCAGATCTACAGACCCTTCTGTCTGTCCGGACCGAACAATAACACCGCCCTTTCGTGCGCGGAGTGGAAATACATGGCCGGGCCGCACCAGATCAAACGGTTTGGCTTCATCTGCTACAGCGGCCAGGATCGTTGTGGCCCTGTCTGCGGCCGAGATTCCCGTGGTTACACCGTATCTGGCTTCTATGGATATAGTAAAGGCGGTCTGAAAGCGTGAGGTATTATTGTCCGCCATGGGAGGCAACTGCAGAGCCCCTATTTTTTCCGGAGTCAAAGACAGGCAGATCAGCCCCCTGCCATGTCTTGCCATGAAATTGATCACCTCAGGGGTCACCTTTTCGGCAGCGATAGTCAGATCTCCTTCATTTTCCCGGTCCTCGTCATCAACGAGAATTACCATCTTTCCTTGCCTTATCTCTTCTATTGCTTCTTCTGTCGTCATGCGGGGCATTTTCATTCTCCTTACGGTATCAATTAGACTTATGTTACAAACGGGTTCGAATGAGCTTCAACGAGATTAAAAATTTGATCGTCACATAAATCCTGCCTTTGTCAGCAAGGTTTCGTCAATAGGTGATGCCTTATTCTCTTTCTCAGTATACTGATTGGCAAAGTGCCGGGTAAAGCGCTCCACGTATTTTCCTATGATATCCGTCTCAATGTTGACCGAATCACCAACTTTCTTGAAGCCCATGGTGGTCATTTTGGCTGTGTGAGGGATGATGCTAACATCAAAAGCGCCACTTTTGCAGGCATTGACTGTAAGACTGATACCATCAACGGCAACCGAGCCTTTTTGAACAATATAGCGAAGAAGGGCTTCTGGAACACCAAACGCAAAAAGCATGGCATTGGCCAGGGGGCGCCTGGCCTTGACCACGCCAACGCCATCTACGTGCCCGGTTACCATGTGTCCGTCAAGGCGATCACCAAGACGCAACGCTCGCTCTAAGTTAACCTTGTCCCCTCTCTTTGCCTTGCCTATTGTCGTCTTTACGAGCGTCTCAGGGGCTACGTCAACCTCAAAGATATTGTCCTGAAAATGGACGAGGGTAAGGCAAGCTCCGCTCACAGCAATGCTATCACCTATCTTGATCTTGTCCACGGAAAAATCGGCCTCAATACCCATGCGCAACCCGCCTGCCGAGCGTGTTAGCGATTTAACCGTTCCAAGTCCTTCTATTATCCCGGTAAACACCGAGTATTTACTCCCTTGTAAGTGTCTATAGTGAGCTACGCCTCGTCCAAGACAGCGCTCGGAAGAGGTGGCCCCTTCGGTGCAGATACTATTCAAAATAAAAGTGTAAAGTGCCTAAAGTGAACTAAAGTGCCTAAAGTTAAGGAATGCGCTTTCAGCGCAGCCTGTTTTTAAGATTGACCACGCCGAAGGCGTGCACATTAACTTTAGCTCACTTTAGACACTTCAAACTTTAGCTCACCATTAATCAATAAGTACAAAAAATTATGTCACATCAACAACTTTGTCGATGTTACGGCTCTCTATCTCACTTTAGTTCACTCTTGATGTTTCAGATATCCTTCGATCATAACGTCGTCTTCAAATCTATGAACCGAAATATTATTAAGCCTCATGCTTTGCTCCATGAGCTCAACCCCCGAGCCGGCAAAGATTGGAACCCCGTCTTCGCCGCCATAAATCTTGGGAGCATAAAACATGTAGACCTTGTCCACAATGCCCGCCCTTAGGGCTGAACCATTTACACGGCTTCCTCCCTCGATAAGGAGGCTTGTGACGCCCATCCTGCCCAGCTCTCTTACAAGGGCAGTGAGATCAATCTGTCCCTCCTCGTCGTCCAGTTTAAGAAAACGCACATTGGATCCCTCCAGCATCCTTTTCTTTTCTGCTGGGGCCGAACTACCGAAAACTATTAATGTATCAGAATCTGAAGCAAGATGCAACACCCTTGCATTCGGGGATATAGATAGGTGGGTGTCGAGCACGATCCGTATAGGATCTGATGCCTTACGGTCTTCTATGCGAGTTGTCAGCCGGGGGTTGTCCTTAAGGACAGTTCCTTTGCCTACCATGATCGCGTCAACAGCATGACGGAGCTCATGGACGAATTGTCTTGAAAGTGGATTGGTGATCCACTTGGAATCCCCTGTACGTGTCGCTATGCGACCGTCAAGCGTAGCCGCACATTTTAGGATGACAAACGGCAGTGAAGTGGTGGCGTATTTGATGAAAATTTCATTGAGATGTCGGCACTCATCTTCGCAGACCCCGGCCGACACATCCAGACCCTGGCTTTTCAAAAAAGCAAGCCCACCGCCGGTCACCCGCGGATTCGGATCTTTCATCCCCACTACGACTCGTTTGATACCACTTCTGAGGATTGCCTGAGTGCAGGGCGGAGTAAGGCCTGTGTGGTTACATGGTTCCAAGGTTACATAGAGTGTGGCCCCACTGGCTTTTTCCCCGGCATCATTAAGGGCGTGGATTTCGCCATGGGGGCCACCTGCGGCCTGATGGAAACCCTTTCCAACTAACTTGCCATCCTTAACAATGACTGCCCCCACCATCGGGTTGGGTGAGGTCCAGCCCCGCCCCTGTCCGGCCAGCTCAAGGGCCATTTTCATGTAAGATTCGTCCACGATTATCAAAGACCTAAATATGATGGTCTCGTAAAAAGTCTTAATAACTTGTCATTTCGAGCAAAGCGAGAAATCTTTCTGGCATAGCATACTGAAAACATTAGATTTCTCCCTACGGTCGAAATGACACATTCACCGAATCCGACTTTTTACGAATGCATCAAATATGACGGCTTAGTAAAAAGTCATGATTCGTCATGCCGGACTTGATCCGGCATCCAGAACATGTTGATTTCATTGGATTCCGGCTTTCGCCGGAATGACGATTTAAAGAATTGCTGACTTTTTACGAGACCGTCTTGCTTTCAGCTTTGAACTTTAAGCTTTCAGCTCGTCCGAAGGCAGCTAAGACTGCTTCACGGGGGCATCGAGCAGGTCCTTCAGTTCGGACATGAAGTCATTGATGTCTTTGAACTCTCGGTATACTGAAGCGAAGCGGACATAGGCCACATCATCTAATTCATGGAGTTTGGTCATGAGCCGTTCGCCCACCACTGCGGAGGGAATCTCTTTTTCTCCCATTTCCTGGAGTTCCCGCTCAAGTTCATCCACAAACTCTTCGAGCGTGTTGATGCTGATATCTCGCTTTTGACATGCCTTCTTCAGCCCCACAAGGACTTTGGACCTATCAAAAGTCTCCCGCCTACCATCCTTCTTGATCAGGATAAGCGGCAAAGCCTCAACCCGTTCGTATGTGGTAAATCGGTGGTTGCAGGCCAAACATTCACGGCGGCGCCTGATCGCATTCCCCTCTCCAGTCATCCTCGAATCGATGACCTTATTGTCAACATCACTGCAATATGGGCATTTCATGATCCGTTATCCAGTCCCATTATTCGTTATTCGATTGTCGATTATTGATTTATTGTAATTTTTACGAAAACATCAATTAATGATACTCGATTCCGCGATTTAATGCAAGGTTACGCCTGGCGACTTGAGAATTTGCACTTCGTGTCCTTTTTACGATTCATACTTCATCAATCTGGGTGAGTTTCACCCCGGCAGATTTCAACATTTCCTCTGCCATTGGGTCTGCATATCCTTCCTGATATATGATCTCGCAAATGCCGGCGTTTATAAGCATCTTTGAGCAGATGGAACAGGGGAGGTTAGTACAATAGAGCGTGCCTCCTTTTATGGAAACTCCGTGATAAGCTGCTTGAATAATGACATTTTGTTCGGCATGAAGGCCTCGACACAGTTCATGTCGCTCACCGGAGGCTACTCCCAGTTGCTCACGCAGACAACCTATATCGAGGCAATGAGAGAGTCCGGTGGGTGCTCCATTATAGCCGGTTGCCAAAATTCGTTTATCTCTTATCACAATGGCCCCAACCCGGCGACGGAGGCACGTAGAGCGCCTTGCCACCAGGGAGGCGATATCCATAAAATATTCTTTCCAGGAAGGACGGCTCATACTAAGAGACTCATCCTTCATTATCCAACATCCATTTTCTCCAGACGGCGTTGATGCCGTCCCCCTTCAAACGGAGTCTCAAGCCAGGTATCTACCACCTGCAGGGCCAGGGTGTCGCCTATCAGTCGGCCGCCCATGACCAGGATATTGGAGTCGTTGTGGCGTCTGCTCATGATGGCTGAAAAAAGATCGTTGGCCAACGCGGCGCGCACACCGCGAAAACGGTTGGCAACCATGGACATTCCAAGTCCGGTCCCACAGATCAGGATGCCGCGATCAAGAGTCCCGTCTGACACCTTTGAGGCCACCTTTTTCCCGAAGTCGGTATAATCAACAGATTCTTCACCGTGAGTTCCAACGTCTTCCACTTGGACGCCTTGCTTCTGGAGATGGGCTTTCACCCTCTCCTTCATTGGATAACCTGCATGATCGGACCCGATGATAATCCTCATAACAACATAACCTATACCATCAGAAGGTTTGGGGGGAGTTATTGTTTAACTCGGGAGGCTATTTGAGCCTCCCGCACTTGACAGGGACTCAACATCCCTTCTCAGGAATGTTCCTTTATATAGCTAATAGCGTCTTGCACTGTTTGGAGTTTTTCTGCGTCCTCATCAGAGATCTCCTTGTCAAACGCTTCTTCCATGGCCATGATTAATTCAACCAGATCAAGTGAATCTGCGCCGAGGTCATCAACAAAAGATGCCTGCCCTACGACCTCATCCGGCTCAACACTCAGCTTTTCAGCAATGATCTTTACTATTTTTTCTTCAACTGACACGTGCTATCACCTCCTTTATCTTGAACTGAGTTTGCCTATAGAGCATACCGCATGGCGAAGATTAAAAAAACATATACGGCTATGCTTTACATATACATGCCTCCATTAACGTGGATTACCTGTCCGGTAATATAGGAAGCCTTTTTTGATGCAAGGAAAGCAACCACCTCGGCCACGTCTTCTGGCTGGCCGATGCGTCCTAAGGGAACCTGGGCCAGCATGGCATCCTTGACCTTTTCAGGAAGGTCGGCCGTCATATGCGTATCAATAAATCCCGGCGCCACGGCATTTACAGTAATCCCTCTGGGAGCCAATTCTTTTGCTGCTGTCTTGGTTAGTCCTATCAAGCCTGCCTTGGATGCGACGTAATTTGCTTGTCCGGGGTTCCCCATCATACCAACCACAGAGGCCATATTGATGATGCGCCCTGCACGCTGCTTCATCATGATCTTGGCCACAGCCTGTAAACAATGGAAAGCCCCTTTGAGATTGATGGCCAGAACGCGATCCCAATCTTTTTCCTTCATGCGGACTAAAAGCGTGTCTATGGTAATGCCAGCGTTGTTAACCAGCACGTCCACGCGGCCACATTCATCAACAACCTTCTTGAAGAAGTTTTGGACGTCTTCTTGTGAAGCCACATCTACACAGGCTCCCCATGCTCTTCCTCCGGCATCCTCTATGAGCTTAACAGTTTCTTCAGCATCTCGGCTATCGCGGTCATAGTAATTGAAATATATACTGGTGCCGGCATCAGCCATACGCAGCCCGATGGCACGACCGATACCCCTTGAACCCCCGGTGATTGCGATCACACGATTGGCCCCGTTATTCATGCCGCCCTCTTATTCCCTGCCAAACAGGATGTCGGCAACTGCATCCATGTCCTGTATCAGCCTGCTGCAGCTTGCCGCGAATTCTGAACAATCAATTTTTTTCTTCAGTGATGCCGGGATTTTTTCATCTGCAAGCCCCGAGCCCTTAACAATCTTAATGGTATTTCTGACGACCAGCTCAGCCACCTCACTGGCAAAGATTCTGGACATGATGACGATCTTTTTTGCCTGGGATGAACTGTCCTGTAACAGGCGTTTTGCCTTTCTTGCCAAGCTGATTCCCACCTCGACATAAGACATCATATCTGCCAGGCAAAACATGATGTATTGCTGCTTGGTAAGTCTATGGTCGTGGACAAACATAATGGTTTCGTTCAAGGCCTTCGCAGCCCAAGCATATGTCGCAGCATTGAGCTCAGGCACGGAGGCGTGAAGTGCTTCCATCTCTTGTGCCATGGTTCCATAATAGGCCCCTTTGGACTTTACCGTCGTCCGCCACTTGAAGGTGCTGATAATGTTTTGCTGAATCTCGCTAGTACCCTCATAGATGCACGTGATTTTGACGTCACGCTTTATCTTTTCAAC
Source organism: Desulfobacterales bacterium (assembly GCA_030668505.1). GTDB lineage: Bacteria > Desulfobacterota > Desulfobacteria > Desulfobacterales. Next base: position 8,303 of record DAOUTV010000035.1, read on the forward strand.
CTCATATTCTGCTATATATCCATACCCGCCCAAAGCCTGGATGGCGTCATCTGAGGCTTTATTTCCGGCCTCTGTGGCAAAATATTTGGCGATGGAGCCCTCCACCTGAAGGTCCTTTTCACCTGCGTCCAACCTGGCAGCTTGTTCGTCCATGTAAGCAGTAGCCGCCTCCAGGTGCACAGCGTGGGGAACAACCAGCTTGTGGGTATAGCCTTGCTTCTCGGAAAGAGGACTTCCAAACTGCACTCGCTTTTTTGCATAGTCTATGACAATGTCCAGAGCTGCGTTTCCTGCTCCAAGGCCCATTGCCGCCACCATGAGTCTGGTGTGCCCAAAGACCAAGTTCGCCTGTTTGAGACCGTTGCCCGGTACACCACCAAGCATATTTTCAACCGGTACAAATACATCGGTAAAGGTGAGGGGAGAGGTGTTTGATGCGCGAATTCCGTGCTTCCCTTCTCCTTTTCCCTGGTGGAAGCCTTCCATTCCCTTTTCTACAATGAAAAAGGTGGGTCCTTCCTCGGCCCTTGCTAAGACGGTGACAAAATCTGCATATCCACCATTTGAGATAAACTGTTTGGTTCCATTGATAACATATCCGGTAATTTGTCCGTCATCACTGCGGACAGGTTCAGCTTTGGTCTTGAGGGCCGCAAGGTTGCTTCCAGCCTCAGCCTCGGTCACAGCATATGCGACCAAGTCATCACCCTTGGCAATCTTGCCCAGCCATTTTTGCTTTTGTTCTTCGGTGCCGGCAAACATGATTGGATCCGCACCCAACTGAATCGCAAAGAAAGCCGTGGCCACACCCAGACAAATCCTGGCCAACTCTCCCGTGAGTGCACAGCTATCTCTGGCGCCACCGCCCATGCCGCCGTATTCCTCAGGGACGAACAATAGTTGCAGCCCGATATCAGGACCCATCATTTCTCTGATTATGTCCTCGGGAAATTCTTCCTTCTTATCAAGCTCCAGTATCTTTTCTTTTGGCAGGAGACGCTTGCGGACAAGTCCAAGGGTATCAAGGACAATTTGCCTGGATTCCAAGTCAAGTCCTGCCAGATCCTGTTGTGTGTCTGCAATGTCTATTGGCATCTGAGGTAAACCCCTACATTTCTATAATTAAATCTTAAACTTGTTGCGACTTGTATGAACATGTTGCCGGTGGGGCAACTACACTTCTTCGGTTTCTATCACAGCACGCCCCTTGTAGTATCCGCAGTTCGGACAGACATGGTGTGGAAGCTTAGGCTCGTTACACTGTGGACAGGTCGACAGGTTAGCAAGTGTCAACTTTTGATGGGTACGCCGTTTGCGACCTCTTGATTTGGAAATCTTGCGTTTGGGTAGGGCCATGAACAATCTCCTTGTATCTGTAATAAGTGTGCGTTACTAGATTGACTACAAATTTTCACTAAGAAATCAACCCCATGCAGTAATAAGTACCGGCTAACTTATTAGTATTCCACATTTTTTAGTGGTATTGCTACAAATAATAAGTTCAGAACGTGTAAATATAGCCAAAAAAACGGTTTTGTCAACCCCCTTAGGATTCTTTTTTTCATTCGTACATGATCAATTGACATTTATCAGGAATCTTCACGCCTTGTCCGGATGATCCATTTGTGCTATGCTCCCTGGGAGCCGAGATGTTTTACCGCCACGCCAGAGTGGCATGCGTTGGCGGACAATTCTGAATTGGAAACTGACGATATTGCCCATTATCCAAGGATTCATTTGTGGATGGGCACAAGTTAAGAGACATCGTATTCGTATCACTTACGAACAACATAATGGAGGTGCCGTATGTTACGCTCACCTGCAGTAGCCAACATGTTCTATCCTGGTGATAAGGATCGGTTGAAAGAGCAACTGAGCACATATGTTAGAGCGGTACCGGAGCCAAAGAGGGTGCTGGCAGCCGTCTCACCGCACGCAGGATATATATATTCCGGCGGGGTGGCCGGTGCGGTTTTTTCTCAAATCCGCATCCCGGACGTCGTAGTGATTCTGGGGCCAAACCATAGGGGCATGGGGGCTAGTGTCGCTCTAAGTGCTTCCGGAACATGGGACATGCCGTTGGGGTCAGTTCCAATCAACGAGGCCATGGCCGAATCTATCCTGAAGGTCTCGACTTCCGGGGTCAAGATAAAGGACGATCCCGGGGCGCACGCTATGGAACATTCCATCGAGGTTCAGGTGCCGTTTCTCCAATTCTTGCGACCCGAGGTGAGCATTGTACCGATAGCCTTGTCGCACCTAACCTACGAAGCATGTCAAGAGATTGGTCAGGCCCTGGTACAGGGGATTCAGGACTACGGTAAAGAAGTCCTCCTGGTGGCCAGCACGGATATGACTCATTACGAGTCTCAGAAATCGGCTAAGGAAAAGGACAAGTTAGCCATTGATCGGATCCTTGATTTAGACCCTGCGGGACTCTATGAGACCGTATCCCGTCATGGGATTTCAATGTGCGGGGTGATTCCCACGACTATCGTGCTAGAGGCGTGTAAGGCGCTTGGCGCAGGCAAGGCTGAGTTGGTCCGGTATGC
>DAOUTV010000274.1 GCA_030668505.1 Desulfobacterales bacterium
CATCAATTGCACGAAGCTCCTTGTCAATCTCCTCTATCAATACATCTTTTCCATTGGGTTCCATATTATCTCCTTTATTAGCCATCGTCTCAGGAATTCACAAGAACTGAAATGTAATCACGAAAACACGATAAGGCTACCAAGTGAATGTATATAGATCAGATATCATTGAGTTACGTTCAAGCTAACCAGAAGGTGGCAGTTGAATTTGTTTCGTGTTTTCGTACTTTCGTGCTTTCGTGGTGAAAGGCTTTAAAAAACAATTCTGCTTCCTCTTCGAATTCTTAGGGATTACGAATCAGGCATTGCAAAATGAGGCACAAAGCCATGAGCTGCATAGATCCTCTGAGCACGAGCCGACCTTATAAAGTCAAGAAACTTTTCGGCATTCTCAGGATGGGCAGCATCCTTTAATCTGCAAATGTAATAATTTATCCTGCCCCTCTGATCCATGTCCTCCCCTGGCTCAACCATATCCACCGAAAGATTGCTCTTCCGCGCGTGAATCACCTCCGTAGCCCAGACCGGCCCCACATCAACTGACCCCTTCAATATCCTCAGTGGAGTCTCCCTGTGATGTACGATCGTCAGGATCGCTGACCCTTCGGCCCTCTTTTCCTCCATGATACGATGCACAAGGCCCTCCCCACCTGCCTGCCGATACATGTCGATAATATAATATGCAATATCTTCATATTCCGGATTCGGCTGTGAAATTCGTACTTCATCTCGTCCCAAATCCGCAACAGACACAATCCGTGCCGGATTGCCTTCCGGCACCATCAAGACAATCCGGTTGTGAAGATATAGAAAATACCCCCCTTTTGTAATTAAACCATCAATTTCAAGGCGCTCCATGGCCTTCTCAGTGACAGATGCGTAAATATCGGCAACCACGTCTATGACCTTATCCCGAAAAATAGCACCACCTGCAAGTATCTGTTTTAATTCAAGGCCGGGCGGAAGTGTTTCGTAAAAAATTTTCTTTACGTCAGCGTGTTCTTCTTGAAACGCCTGAATCAGTTCGTCCATGACCATGAATTGGTTGCCGGCCACAAAAAGCACAAGATCCGCTGAATCGGCAATATCCAAATTATGAAGATCATCTCCTCTGTCTGAAGGGATCACCGGAAAACTCATGCCGTCTTTTTCTCCAACCATTTCATTCTCCTCCGGTACCTAATTGACTATTGAAGATTGAATATTGAAAAAACCTCTCACACTATCTTTCAATTTCGACTGTCATTTTTATTTCTAGCCGTTTTCCTTGAAGAAACGAAAATGGCTGTAAGCTCCCCGGCTTCTTTTAATAAAGGTTCAACAAGTTCTCTTTTCAATAGTTTTTCATCAATAATAAATTCTAACCAAAAATATGATTCATCAGTTTCTTCCAAAACGATGCTTAATTTCGAGATAAAACTGGCCTTTGATTGGGCAAGACAAGTTGCTCGATAATTGGAAGCAACTGATGTTGAACATCTTATTAACTGGCCGCAAAGGTGATTACCCAGGTATGTATTAGGTAAAACAGCAGATAACTTAACACAACGATGTGCAAACTCTTTGGTTCTGTTCTTTAATTCTTCAGTGTTCATTTTCGTTCAATATTCAATAGTCAATGTTCAATCGTCAATTCTTACACGTGCAACTCCACAACGTCTCCATCCTGAAGCACGTAGTCCCTTTGTATCATCTGGCCATCATAGACCCCATTGCCCCACACCTTGGCGAATCTTAGCTTCTCCCAAAAATCTTTGTGGACCTTGACGGCAAGATCTTCCATCGTAGCCCCTTTCTTAAGCACAAACGGAGCCATGTGGTCAGGTGTCTTACCTCTGGCCTTGGTGTAAACCCGTATGATCCCAAGACGCTCAAATAGCATTTGTTTTAGTAGTTCTACGTTCCTCCCTGTGGTTGACGAGACCCCTGCTACAAGCCAGTCGTCTTCCAACAGATCTTTGAAAATCTGGAGGTTTTCATCAGTCGAGGCGTTGTCGTTTTTGTTCGCTACCACCAACACAGGCTTGAAAGTCCATTCCCGCCTTTCTTCATACAAATAAGCCCGACGAAGTGGCGCAATGCGCTTCTGTTCGAGCAAGGCGACAGTGTCCTCTAGTTGCTGAATGGGGTCTGTGGTCACATCCACAACCAACAGGATCATATCGGCCCTGCGGACTATGTCCGGAAGCCAGGGCTCCATAAACTCTTGGGTCATTGGCGGCATGTCAATTAGTTGAATCTGGATGTTTTCAAAGAGCATCATACCAGGGGTCGGTATCCTGGTCGTGTGGGGAAAATCAGCCACCTCGGGGGTTGCATTCGTAAGTGCCCCCACCAATGCGGATTTACCCACGTTGGGTGTACCGACAAGCACTATCTGACCGGCCCCTTCCCGCTCGATCCGGTACCCAGCGTCTCTCCTGCTGGTTGCCTTTTTGGCCTGCTGCTGGGATTTCAGCTTTGAGAGGCGACGCCTAAAATCGGCCCTGAGCTTATCCGTGCCCTTGTGCTTGGGAATGATGGCAAGCATTTTTTCCAGGCCCCGGATCTTCTCCACAGGGGTCTTGGCCTCGCGATACCGCCTTTCAACCTCAAAATACTCTGGGGGCAAATTAGCAGGCACGGATTCCTCAACGCCTTGGGTTAGTAGAAGCCATCTAAAAAATGTGGATCAGGGTTCAGGGGCAACGCCGCCATGGGGACTTAGGACCATTTTTGAGATGGCTTCTAATCTGTTTGGGATCAGCACTTTCTGATAGCACAAGGCCCTGTTCTTCACAAACTCTAAGTTGTGTGCATCTCAAATTACCCACTGTGAATTTATAGAGTATTGCGGAGGATATAAAGACGAAAAAAGTTGGAACTGGCCGAGAAAAAAGGGGAATAGAATCCACGTAAAGGAAGGGTGAAGCTATCCCAGAATATGGAAAGTAAGAAGGATGGTTTCGTAAAAACTCTTTTAACCGGTCATTGCGAGGAGCGAAGCGACAAAGCAATCTCGTGATTTCAAACGGTTACCATAAATGAGATTGCTTCGCTACGCTCGCAATGACATCAAGAGGGACTTTTTACGATTACGACAAAAAGAAAGGGCAAAAGTTCCAAGAAAGAAGCGGTAGATCCGGAGCCGGGGTCGGTGTCTCATCCTAAGTTTTATATAGGTGCGGTGAGACTTATAGTCGCCACCAGCCCCAGACTGCTACCACAATGAAAAGATAAGCATGAAATATGTTTGGTCAAGAA
>DAOUTV010000287.1 GCA_030668505.1 Desulfobacterales bacterium
GCCTATCATATTACGGCTCCGGATCCGGGAGCCAGGATGGTGAAAAAGGCCATACGCGATTCACTGGATATGGCGGGCCTGGAGCCGAAAGACGTTGACTATATCAATGCTCATGGCACTTCAACCAAGCTCAACGACAAGAGTGAGGCCATGGCGATTGGTGAGATATTTGGGGATTATAAGGTGCCGGTCAGCTCTACCAAGTCAATGGTCGGACACCTTATCGGGGCTGCCGGAAGTATTGAAGCCGTAGCTTGTGCCCTGGCTATAGAAAATCAGATGATCCCGCCTACCATAAACTATGAAACACCGGATCCCGACTTTGATTTGAACATCATTACAGAACCGACCCCGGCGAACCTGAATGTAGTGATGAACAATTCTTTTGGCTTTGGCGGCCACAACGCCGTGATGGTATTGAAAAAATATGCCGGATGATCTTTGTAAGCTGATTAGACTTTCACGAGAGATTCTATCATTTCTCTTGTTGCCGACCGCACCAGCAACTTTTTTGACCTGTTGGCCTGGCCGCGGATAATTTCCACGTCCGATTTTCGTACCTTCAAAGTCTTGGCCAAAAACTCCACACACATCTTATTGGCGGCCCCTTCAACAGGAGGGGCTGTTAATCTTATCTTCAAAGCATCGCCCTTTATACCCACGATTTCGTTTCTGGAGCCTCCGGGTTGAATGGCTGCCTTGAAGATTACCCCTTTAGGGGTTTCCTGGATCCACATACGAAAATCAATTGGGAATTGAGGAATTGAGAAATTTGGGAATTGAAGGTATATCTACCCTATTCTAATCCCTGAATTCCTCAATTCCTGAATTCCTCAATTCCCTTTTTTGATCTGGTTTATGATCCGGGTTGAGGAAACAGCCTCAGTAATTGGAATCACGGCAACGCGTCCCCCAAATCTTTCAACAATCTCCCGGCCCAATACGGTCTCAGTAGTATAATTACTCCCTTTGGTCAAAATATCGGGTCGCACGGCCTCAATGACTTGCTCAAGTTCTTTTGTGGAAAAGAGCGTAACGTAATCCACAGAATCTAGAGCGCCGATGATTCGAAGCCGCTCCCGCGAACCAATAATCGGCCGCTCCTCTCCTTTAAGGGCCTTAACAGACTCGTCATCGTCAATTGCAACTATGAGCACATCGCCCATATTCTTAGATGCAGAGAGGAGTTTGATATGTCCCACATGGAGAAGATCAAAACATCCGTTCGTCATCACAATGGTCTTGCCTTCTGCTCGGAGGCGTTCTGCTATGGGAATCAGGTCTGACAGCGTCTTTTGTTTGCCCGCCAATTCGCCTATTGCTGGTTCAAGAGCCTTCTTAAGCTCTTCCCGTGAAACCGTAGCTGTGCCCACTTTTCCAACCACTATTCCTGCCGCAACATTGGCAAGGGTTGCTGCCTGTCGAAAATCCGCCTCCGGTAGTCCCGAGGCAAGCCCCAAACCGAGTACGGCTAAAACCGTGTCACCGGCTCCAGAGACATCAAAGACCTGTCTGGCTTCGGTTGCTATCCGGTAAGGCTCTTTGCCTTCCTCAAAGAGAACCATCCCCTCCTTGCCGCAAGTCATGAGCACATTTTGGACTGGAATATCTTGAAGCAATTTCCGGCCTGCTTCTATAAGGGATTCATCGTCAACAATTTCAATCCCGGCTGCCAGAGATGCCTCCCTTTTGTTGGGGGTGATCGCCGTGGCCCCCGCGTATTTTTTAAAGTTGAGTCCCTTGGGGTCGACGACAACAGTTTTATTGTTCTGCTTTGCCGTATCAATGACCTGTTGCAATAGTGTTTCCGTAAAAAGCCCCTTACCATAGTCCGATAGCAGCACGACGTTGAAGCTGTGGATACGCTCCTTGACAAATTGAACCAACATGGCCACGTGGTCCTGTGATATTTCCTGTTTTGTTTCACGATCTATGCGGAGCACATGCTGGTGACCTGCAAGAACGCGGGCCTTTTTGGTAGTAGACCTGTTTGGATCCTGAAAAAGACCAGACGTGTCGACACCCAGGTCCTTAAATAGCTTAAACAGAAGTTCTCCGTCGGCAGATTCACGAGCACCAATAACGCTTGCCACCGACACTGTTGCGCCGAGGGTTACAAGGTTGTTAACCACGTTGCCTGCACCACCAAGGGTGCTATAGTCCCGGACAACCGAAACCACCTGGACCGGAGCCTCTGGGGATATGCGCTCTGCCTTACCCCACAGGTACTCGTCAATCATCAGATCCCCGATGACAAGGATGCGGCAGTTGTCGAAACTTGAGAGATCGATCTTCATAAACCCTCTATTCAAAAATTTCCTCTCGCCCCCGTTTTCCAAAAGGGGGTGATTTTACGTAGATGCGGGCTGGTCGAAGTTGACCTGATAGCGTCTCCAAAATTCTTCCTGGGAAAAGCCATGCTCTTGAGTGCCGTGGCATTCTACGGCATAACTGGCACATACCGCACCCATTCGAGCGGCGTCTTGCAGGCTTCTTCCTGTTACCAGCCCCTTGATCAGTCCTGATCGATAGGCGTCTCCCGCCCCAGTTGGATCGAGTACCTGAGAGGCGCGGGCAGCAGGGGTCTTGACATCCTGATCGCTCGTGCAAACGAGAGAACCATTTTCTCCCAGGGTCGTGATAATGCCCCCGGTGCGCTCCATGAGCTGGGCTTTTTCAAAGCCCGTGGCTCGTACAATCATCTCCAACTCGTAGTCATTGGAGATTAATAGGCTGGAACCCGTGAGCATTTCCGTCAACTGGTCTGCTGATAAGGCGGTGATGGACTGGCCGGGGTCAAAGATATAGTCGATCTTTTTCTCTCTGCACGTGCGGGAGTAAGTGAGCATGTCTTCGAGGTTGCCCGGAGCGACAATGGCCAATGCTTCTTGAGGGTTTATCCCATCGAATTTGAACAA
>DAOUTV010000248.1 GCA_030668505.1 Desulfobacterales bacterium
CTTGTCGTTGAGCTTGGTTGAAGTGCCATGAGCATTGATATAGTCAACGTCTTTCGGCTCCAGGCCCGCCATATCCAGTGAATCGCGTATGGCCTTTTTCACCATCCTGGCTCCCGGATCCGGAGCCGTAATATGATAGGCATCCGTGTTGGTTGCATACCCTACGATCTCCGCATAGATCTTCGCATTCCTCTTTAGGGCATGTTCGAGACTTTCAAGAACCACCACACCTGACCCTTCACCAATAACAAAGCCGTCTCTGTCTTTGTCGAACGGCCGGCACGCCCCCTTGGGATCTTCATTCCTCCGGGACAATGCCTTCATGTTGGCGAACGAGCTTGCCGCAATTTCGGTAAGAATCGCCTCGCTACCTCCGGTTATGATGACATCAGAGTCGCCCAGTGCAATATCTTTGCAGGCATATATCAAGGCATATGAACCTGTGGCACAGGCATTCGCAGGACAGGGACTGGTCCCGGTCAGCTTGAACTTGATGCTCACATTAGCATTGATGGCGTTTGGCATCATCATGGGAATAAGAAACGGACTGACCCTTGACGGATTTTTATTTTCGACCAATTTCTGCTTCTCTTCTTCAAGCGTCATCAAGCCGCCGATCCCTGTGCCTATTATGGTTCCTACCCGATCATTGTATTCTCCAAGTTCAAGACCGGCATCCTCGATGGCAAGAGTCGCCCCAGCGACGCCGTACTGGGTGAACAGGTCCATTCTCTTGGCATCTTTAGGTTTAATCCCGTAATCCTGGGGGTCAAAGTCCCTTATCTCAGCACCTATCTTGGTCTTGAAATCTGAGGTGTCAAATCTTGTCACAAGATCGACGCCCGACTTGCCTTCCATCAGAGCGTTCCAGAATTTGTCTTTTCCACTTCCAATAGGGGTAACAGCACCCACCCCGGTGATCACGACTCGTTTTCGTTCCATAATATAACCTCCAAATAATACCCTGGCTTGTTGTCCTGTTACTGTTTAAAAGGCTGTTGCCCAAACAAAAATTCCTTTGAGCGGTCATTAAGACGTTTTTTGCTGATAAATCTTAGCGCAGCGGAAGATCAGCTCAATCACCGGGAGCAAGCCTTGGATTTATCAAAAAACGCTTTAGACAAAGCAAAAAGGGATTTGGGGAACAGCCCGTTAATGAAGAGTAATCAATAATAAATGGTTTTGAGAATGTGTCAACAAAAAAGTCATGTGTGGGTCTTATAGCCTTTGCCTAATCCAGATCAGGACCTTTTCGAACTCCTCCTTCAATTCTGCCAAGGCCTTTCCGCGGTGACTGACACGATTCTTTTCTTCCGCAGAAAGCCGGGCAAATGTCCTTTTGAGCGGGGGGTAGTAGAAAACGGGATCATAGCCAAATCCTTTGTTCCCGCCAGGGGCCTCAGCGATGAGCCCTTCACACCTGGCCTCATATGTAAGGGCCGCGCCAGAGGGGACCGCGATGGAAATCACACAGGTAAAAGCTGCGGCCCTGTTGGTCTTGCCATCCATCTTATGCAGTAGCTTGGCGTTGTTTTCTGCGTCAGTGGCACTTTGCCCTGCATAGCGGGCCGAGTGGACCCCAGGAGTGCCCCCCAAGGTTTCCACCTCAAGGCCGGAATCGTCGGCCAGGGCCGGCAACCCCAGCACCTTTGCTGTAAAAGAGGCCTTTTTATAGGCATTCTCATCAAAGGTAGTACCATCTTCTTCAACGGGAGGGATCGGGCCTAAATCGTCCAAATTCTTTATTTCCACTGGAAAGTCTCTCAAAAACTCCCGTATCTCCCGGGTCTTTCCCGCATTTCGTGTAGCCAACACCAACAACTGCCTCTCCGTCATCAGTTTCTCCCTTTCAGCGCTTGCCTACTGGTTTACGCGCCACCCAACCAGCGGTGTTTACACCGAAGCCCTTCGCAACATACAAAAGTGCGATTAGGGAAAATCCGAATACCATAATCCCGTTTATAAAAAAAGGCGTTTTATACCCCCATGCCTGGTTAAGCCAGCCGGAAAATGCGGCAAAAACAAATATGGCCGACGACCTGACGCAAAAGATAAGACCTGAATTGCCCCCAAGCCTTGCAGCCGGAAAAAAACGAGCCGTAAGCACATCGGATTCTAGGATCGCCAGCGTATCACCCATTGTATGAATCATCCTTATGGCCAGTAGCCCGTATAGGGTGCCGGCAAAGGGCGTCATAAACTGAAAACAGCTTGAGATCAGAAGCCCAACAAGGAGTAAGAAGAATACCCTCTGTCCTTTGTCCATAAGAATCCCGGCAAACGGGACCAGAATGGCCATCCAGGCTCCCAAGGCAAAGAATACAAGTCCTATCTCCTTCTTGTCCAAACCGATGGTCTCTTTCATCAGGAGACTCATGCTGGACTGCTCCACGCCAAAATGCGTGCCGAGAACAAAAACCAGGGCCATCAAGAACAGGGCATCCGGCTCCTTGATGTCTTTCTTGTAGTCCTTAAAGCTAAAGACCACGGGTGGCGCGTCTTTGAGAAACAGTGTTGACAAGATGATCATCACTGAAAACACAAAGGCCAACTTTATCATAAGCGTTGCACCAAACGTCTCATAGATATAACCACCGCAAAGCGGACCGGAGCCAAAACCGAGATAACCACCAAGGTGGAGAAATGCCACTTTTTTCCCTCGTCCCTTGATATCGATGAGCTTAAGGTAAAGGGACATCAAGATCACCCTGATGGCCGCGGCACCAACCCCCCCAAGGATAACCGCAGCGCACACACTGTAGAAATCTTTCACGACAACAAGGAGCAAGAAAAACCCGCTGAAGCAAATCGCACCTAAGGTCAAGGTCCTTTTCGGGGAGAAGTAATCTGAGAACACACCAAGTGGAAGCACAAGGAGGATGCTCGAAAGCGAATTGAGACCGATGGCAAAACCTATCTGCCGGTCACTAAAATCATAGGCTTTAAAGACAAGGGGTAAATAGGCAAGCACCATCCAGAAGGTGAAAAAATAGAGGAAATATGACAGAAAGAATACAACCGATCTGGACCTGCTCATGCATGTTTCCAGAGGATAGCCCTATTGAAAAAATTACGAGTTCACAATCAATGTCATTAACTTAAGGGTCCAATCTCCCCCCTTTGCCAAGGGGGGGGGTCGGGGGGGATTTGATCCAACTTCTCGAAATCCCCCTAAATCCCCCTTTTTTAAAGGGGGACTTTCAATGATCATATCCCTTAAATTAATGACATTGAGTTCACAATAATAAATCACGCAACTATTTAGTACTTGAACGGAAACTATGCAAAAATGTCATTTCGAGGAGCGTAGCGACGAGAAATCTTATTTCAAAACAGAAGCTTAAAGATTTCTCCCTTTCAGTCGTTCAGCCGTCGCAGCCAGTGCTTTGGCGAAGTCGGCTCGTAGCCGAGGCTACTATGGCGAAGTCGGCTCGGTCGAAATGACAGAAAGAGGGGTTTTCGTTCAGGCACTATTTAATAACCTTAAGACTCTTCTTTTTTTCCTTTTTCTCTTCTTCTTGCCGCTTGTTGCAGACCTTGCAGATATTTTTTTCGCAGGACTCTCGAACCGATTCCAGCACGTATTCAAGGTGTTGCAAAGGATTCCCTTCTATATGACCACTGTTAATATAATCTAACCCTACCTGCTGCAGTACAGCCAAGATAGTTCTGTACTCCTGCTTGTACTCCTTTGTGAATTCTTTTTCTTTCATCGCACACATCAAAAATTGCCAATCTTGACGGTTTCGTAAAAAGTCGAAAAACACCTCTTTCTGTCATTCCGGACTTCGGCGAGCTCAGTCGAGTCGCGAAAGCCGGAATCCAGTTTATTCAGCTAGTTA
>DAOUTV010000132.1 GCA_030668505.1 Desulfobacterales bacterium
TCCAGTCCTTCTGGAAGGTCCACCCGCAAGACCTTGTGAGTCAGATCGATATCTACCACAACAGAGTCGGTCGCCGGAATTAGGACCTCTCTTTTCCCGTCACGGACTACATATACATCGTTGCTCCCTGTGGGAAAAATGGTCGCCACACGACCGAGGCGACGGTTATCCACCGTGAAGACCTCTAGGCCGATGATTTGGAACCAGTAGTAGGTGCCATCTTCAGGTTCAGGGAGGGTGGTTTTGTCAATGCATAGTTCGCAGCCGGCCAACTCTTTTGCCGCGTCAACCGAAGTTATGCCTTCTAAGGCCAGCAAAATGCCACGCTTATGCGGACGGGCCGATTCTATCCCCAATGTTACAACAGGCCTATCTTTTCGCCTTAAGGCAAGCTGCTTGCCGAGTGCAAAAGGAGCTGTGGATTCGGCGTAAGGAAATACCCTGAGGTAGCCTTTGATCCCGTGGGTGCCAACAACTTTACCAATGGGAATGAGGGCATCCTCATTCATGCGCGTTATTCGATGATCTCCAACACGGACCGCTTTTTGATCTTGGCAGAAGCAGCACCCAAAATGGTCCTTATGGAGCGGGCTGTGCGGCCTTGCTTTCCGATGATCTTTCCCAGATCGTCCTTGGCCACTTTCAGTTCAATTACCGAGGTTTGTTCGCCATCCACTTGAGAAACTTCCACCTGCTCCGGATAATCGACCAGCGCTTGGGCTATGTACTTGATTAAGTCCTTCATCCCCCGACCTCCTGAAAGTGTTACAAGAGAAAACCGACGTTCCAAAAAAATAAGGGCTATGCAAAGTCCGTTTGTAACCGTTCACGGGTTCAATGGTTCAGGGTTCACTGAAATGACCCCTTGTCACCCCCTGGCCTACGAGAGAAAGGTAACTCTGAACCTGTGAACGCCTACGTCCGTTTTAAGCATTTGCTGTTTTTGAAAAGAAGCCCTCTTTATTCAAGATACTCTTGACGGTTGCCGTAGGTGTGGCCCCTTTTTCAATCCACTCCTTCACGCGGTTGTGCTTCAAGGTCACTGCAGGCGGTTCCTTTAGCGGATCATAGGTCCCAACGAGCTCAAGAAATCTACCATCCCGAGGTGCATCACTCGAAGCCACGACGATTCGATAATACGGCTTTTTCTTGGCGCCATGCCTGGCCAATCTAATTTTGACAGACATCCGATTGCTATTCCTCCTTAAAACGGCAACACTCCCCGCCCGAAGCCGGGAAGGCCGCCTTTATTCAATTTCTTTATCATTTTATGGGACTGGACGTAATTTTTCAAGAGTTGATTTACCTCCTGAACGGTCGTTCCACTCCCCATAGCAATCCGCTTTCGTCGGCTTGCGTTTATAATGTTGTGTCTGCGGCGCTCTTGAACTGTCATGGAGTCAATGATGGCGGTAATCCGCACCAACTCACCATCGTCCACCTTGAACTGTTTGAGTTGTTTGAGCTTGCTCATCCCAGGAATCATTGCCAGCAGTTCCTCAAAAGAGCCCATCTTTCTGATTTGTGACATTTGATCACGAAAGTCCTCTAAGGTAAACTCATTTCTGCGCAGCTTTTTTTCCAGTTCACGGGCCTTTTTCTCGTCAATGGTCGTCTGTGCCTTCTCGATCAGAGAAAGGATATCACCCATGCCCAGGATCCTGGACGCCATCCGGTCCGGGTGAAAGGACTCCAGGGCATCCAGCTTCTCACCCACACCTATAAACCTAATAGGCTTTGAGGTAATCGCCTTAATAGATATGGCCGCTCCGCCACGCGCATCCCCCTCCATCTTTGTTAGAATCACACCGCCAATGTCTAGGGCATCATTAAAGGCCTTGGCCATATTCACCGCATCCTGTCCGGTCATGGCATCGGCCACCAGCAGTATATCAGATGGATGTACAGTCTCTTTGATCTGCCCCAGCTCGGCCATCAGCGCTTCGTCAACATGGAGTCGTCCCGCTGTATCGATCAGGAGGGTATCAAAGCCGCCTTGACGTGCCATATGGAGAGCATCTCGGCAAATGTCTACAGGATCCATATCCTGCGTGGACGGAAAGACCTCTGCGCCCGATTGTTTTCCTATCTTCTGCAGTTGCTCAATGGCCGCCGGGCGATAGGGATCAGCGGGCACCAGATAAGGTCTCCGGTGTTGACCCTTCAGGAATTTGGCCAACTTGCCTGTCGTCGTGGTTTTTCCGGAACCCTGGAGGCCTACTAACATGACAACAGCGGGTTTGGCGCCGGTCAGGCACAGCCCTTCGTGCCTGCTCCCCATAAGCTGGGCGAGTTCCTCATTAACAATCTTGACAACCTGTTGTCCTGGTGTCAGGCTACTCAAAACTTCCTGACCGATAGCACGTTCCCTTATAGCAGCGATAAGGCCCTTGACGACCTTGTAATGGACGTCGGCTTCAAGAAGGGCTAGGCGCACGTCCTTTAACCCGGCCTCAATGTTTTTCTCGGACAACTTGCCGTGGCCCTTGAGCTTCTTGAATGCTGCGTTCAATTTGTCGGTAAGGTTTTCAAACATGGTGATCGCCTTAACATGCGAAAAATATAATTAATTATTATCACATGAACCAAGTGTCAAGAAAATATTTTTATGATTGTTCGCCAGGATGTAAAAAGTCTTAGTGAAGAGCAGCTCACACAGTGGCTCGGGCAATACGGCATTGCCCCTTATCGGGCCGGCCAAATCCTCAGATGGATCTACCAGCGAGGGGCCTATTCTTTTTCGGAAATGACGGACATTTCCAAGGATCTCAGGAGTTTTCTTTCGGAGCGACTGGCCATAAGCCGGCTTGAAACTGAACAGATTCAGACCTCAAATGATGGTTCCAGAAAATACCTTTTCCGTTTGGACGACGGCCAACATATAGAAAGCGTGTTGATTCCCGAACCGGGCCACTGGACATTGTGCATATCGAGTCAGGTAGGCTGTGGAATGGGGTGTAAGTTCTGCCTCACAGGTCGCGGCGGACTGGAGCGAAACCTTGAAACTTCGGAAATCATTAACCAGATCTGTGCTGTACGAGATGATCTTCAAGAGCCAAGCTCTCTGACTAACATCGTCTTCATGGGAATGGGCGAACCGCTTGCCAACTACAACAGCGTTGTGCAGGCCATCCGGACCATTACAGACAACAACGGCCTTCAGTTTTCCGGTCGCCGGGTCACCCTTTCAACAGCGGGGTTGGCCCCGAGGATAGATGATCTGGGACCCGACGTTAAGGTTAACTTGGCCGTATCCCTAAATGCTACAGACAACGATACCCGAAACAAGTTGATGCCCATCAACCGCACCTATCCGATCGAGATGCTCCTTTCTGCATGCCGCAGGTTTCCGCTCCCCTCTCGTCGGACGATCATGTTTGAATATGTCCTGATTGCCGGGGTAAACGACACCCCCGGGGATGCTGAGCGTTTGGCAAAGCTGTTGAGACCTTTGAGGGCCAAAATCAACTTGATACCCTTTAATCCGTACGAAGGGACCGAGTTCAGTAGACCTGAGGAAGACGCTATCCTGACTTTTCAAAAGGTACTCATGGACCGTCATTACACAGTCATTATCCGTTACAGCAAGGGGTGTGACATCGGTGCGGCCTGTGGACAACTCCGCGCCAGGTCAAAGCTGAATGCTGAACAATCAAGGATCACAGAGCGGTAAGATTGCTCTTGTTTGTCTTTGAGCTTTGACAGTATCGTAAAAAGTCTCATTTCCCCTCCCCCCAGCCCTCTCCCATTTCAGCCGTTCAGCCGTCGCAGCCAGTGCTTTGGCGAAGTCGGCTCGTAGCTAAGGCTACTATGGCGAAGCCGGCCAAGGGAGAGGGGGTCTTTTGACTTTTTACGAAGCCGTCAGCTTTGTTGGTCTCGTAAAAAGTCGTCACTCCGGTGAAAACCGGAGTCCAGAGTCTTTATAACTAGCTGAATAAACTGGATTCCGGCTTTCGCCGGAATGACTGAAAGAGGTGTTTTTCGACTTTTTACGAAGCCGTCAGCTTGGATGGTTTCGATTTTCGGTTTAGATAAGGTAGTCTATCCGGGCTGGCCTTTCACCGACGAGCCGATTATGTTATAGGATACAAAAAACTCACGTCCCTCTCTTATGCTATACCTTTAAAGGAGTCGGCATGGACATATCCGGCATAAAAAAAGCGCTGCTCAAAAACATTGAAAGCCCTGACACCATAGACCCGGGTGTGCTTCAGGTGCTCGATTACGCATACAGGACACAGAGGGACATTGAAATCAAGATTGACCAGCCGGAATTTACCTCGCTGTGTCCCATATCGGGGCTTCCGGACTTTGGGAGTATCATGATTCGTTATGAACCAAATGACAAAATCGTCGAGTTGAAGTCTCTGAAATATTACCTGTTGCAGTATCGCAGTGTCGGCATCTTCTACGAACACGTTGTCAATCGAATCCTGGAGGATCTGGTTTCGTTCGTCCGCCCCAAGTTTATGGAAGTAGTGGGAACCTTTACACCCCGGGGCGGCATAACCACTACAGCTCGGGTAGAATACAAGGAGGAGGGACTCTGATTCATTGCATAGGATCAAGCCCTTCCCAAGATTCGATAGGTTGTTACAGGAACGCGCAAACCTTTTATGGCAACAGAAGGCGTCATCTTCTCGGCAAGGAACCTGTCGGATATCCCATCGTAGGTCGTTTCGCTGATTAATATCTCGCCTCCCTTGGCCAGCTTTTCCAACCGCGAGGCAAGAATGACCGGCATGCCAAAGGCCGTGTATTCCTTCTTTCTCAACGAACCAAACACACCGGTAATCACTTCACCAGTACTAATACCAACGCCTACCTTCAGACGAAATCCGTTTTTCTCTTTCAATTTCCTGTTGATAGCTTGGGCTGTTTCCTGCATTTCGATAGCCGATTCAATAGCCCTGACAATATCGTCCTCATAAGATGTGGGTGACCCATAAATCACCATGATGGAATCGCCGACATGCTTGTCAACTGTACCGTTGTAACGATAGGCAATTTCACCCAGAGGGGTAAAATAGTTATGGTTCAGAAAGGCTGCGATCTCTTCCGGGGGCATCTCTTGCGTCATTTCAGTAAAGCCGCGGATGTCGCTAAAGAGTATGGTGGCCGTTTTTTTTCTGGGCTCCATAATGCTTGGATTGCTCTTGATCTCTTGGTATATCTGATCAGAAATGAACTGTCTGAGCCGTTTCCCGATTGTGATCTCTTGAATCTTATTCCGCAACTCCACATTGTCAAAAGGCTTTGTGAGAAACCCGTCAAGCCCCTCATTGGTTGCTTGAATGGCGCTTTCCATAGTGGCATAGCCGGTGAGCAGTATTCGGACAATCTCAGGATTAATGGACGCAATCCGGGCGAGGGTTTCCAGCCCATCCGGTCCCGGCATCTTAAAATCCGATATCACAATTGTTATCTCTGAAAGGTGTTGTTGAATCAACCTAATGCCCATTTCGCCGTTTTCCGCAGTGTAAATAGTATAAGGCTCCCGCTTCAGTGCCCGTGTTATGGAGCGTCTTACCCCTTCCTCATCGTCGATAAATAAAAGTCCTGTCATCTTATCTCCTTTGTTTAAGCTTTCTGAATTGGAAACTTACGCTTGTGCCCATTGAGTTTATACGATTCATGGATGGGCACTAGCTAAAAAAGGCATGCACTGCATCCACC
Source organism: Desulfobacterales bacterium (assembly GCA_030668505.1). Taxonomy (GTDB): domain Bacteria; phylum Desulfobacterota; class Desulfobacteria; order Desulfobacterales. The sequence goes on from DAOUTV010000132.1 coordinate 5,677, forward strand.
ATATCCTGTCTGTTTTTTAAGCGGGCGATGGTGTCCCGGAAACGACTGCTTTGTGGAAGGCCCTTGGTAAACCAGCCGAGCCGGCTTCGCATCATGAACACAGCCCGATCTTCTCCGAAATGGTCGA
>DAOUTV010000061.1 GCA_030668505.1 Desulfobacterales bacterium
GTCGAAGACGTCGCGGTTGGTGATCGTATTCTCCTTGCGGACGGACTGGTCGAACTGAAGGTACAGGAGAAAAAAAGAGATGGGGTTGTCTGTGAGGTTGTGCTAGGTGGTGTTGTCCACTCCCACAAGGGCATCAATCTACCATCGACCAATATTAGAACACCTGCCTTTACAGAGAAGGACCGGGAAGATTTGTTATTTGGATTACAAGAGGGCGTAGATCTCGTGGCTCTGTCTTTTGTTCGCCGTGAGCAGGATTTGGAGCCTTTGCAGGAGATTCTGGATCAGGATCAGAGTCCTCCTTTGTTGATCGCCAAAATAGAAAAAGCCGAGGCAATACAAAGATTGGAAAAAATTTTGGCATACGTGGATGGTGTTATGATTGCCCGGGGGGATTTGGGTGTTGAAACGCCTCTGGAGGACGTGCCGATTATCCAAAAAAGGATTATTCGAAGCGCCCGACAGTCCGGCAAGCCTGTAATCACCGCCACCCAGATGCTCAGGTCCATGGTAAGTAGTCCGCGTCCTACCCGTGCAGAGACCGCGGATGTGGCAAACGCTATTTTGGACGGGACAGACGCTTTGATGCTTTCCGAAGAGACGGCCATGGGAGCCTATCCGATAGAAGCTGTAAAAGTCCTGGACAGGATCGCCCGCGCCACTGAACCTTATTTAAACGAGGGTGACTTTTTGGATGAACGGACGTCTGAACTCTTGCCTATGACCCCATCATCGATCAGTCGAGCCGCATGTCAAATGGCTGAGGATCTTGGTGCAGCGGCCATTGTGGCCGGCACGACCTCAGGGAGTACAGCCCGTTTGGTTGCTCGATTCCGACCTGCATGCCCAGTGGTCGGGTTGACTCCTAAAGTCCTTACCCAACGCCAATTGACGCTGTCTTGGGGCGTGATTCCCGCTCTGGTGGCACCCTTCGCAGACACCGACGAAATGTTCGACCTAGCCGGATTATGGGTCTTAGACAAGGGTCTTGCTCAACAAGGGGACTGTGTGATCGTTACTGCGGGAGTTCCTGTGGGCGTACCCGGAACCACTAATCTTGTGAAAGTGATAGAGATCAAATAAAGGGCAGCCAAAAAGCTCCTAGATATTGGGGACGTAGAGAGATATTGGGGGCGTACGAACAAGAAACGGGCAGGGTCAGGTCTTCATTCTTGATAGATTTTAGTGGAAAGCGAAGAATGAATACTTGTCCCTACTATTTTGATTATTTTTTGGACTACTTTTTTCCCCTATTTTCTCCCCACCTAACTACGCTTGGCAAGGCATGGACAGTATGTCCATTCCGATGGGCCCATTGCACTCCCGACCTAGCCAAGTCTTCGTTGCCGCAGGTGACGAAAACGTTAGCGATGTCGATAGTGCCATATCTTTCCAAGGCCAACATAAGAAAAAATATATCGTCTGGATTTCCACCTCTAATGATTGATTTGTAACTATTTGCTGTAGATAAAAGGCGTCTATCCATGGCACCAACGAAGTAATTTAGATTGTTGACGGCATTTCTCGCTTGAGGAGTACCGATGATCTCCAGAACCCTAGCTATTTTCCATTGATCTTCCGAACTCGAATCCTGCAAAGCAACAATCAGAGGGTCAACAGCCAGCCCTCCTATAGCACCGAGTGCTTCTGCAGCCTCCCAGTAGACATTCTCATCCTTATTTTTCAGAGCGTCAATCAGTGGTGGGACAGCTTGGGAATCTTGGATTTTTCCAAGTGATTCTACTGCTTTTAAACGAACATCCTTGTGCGTGTCTCCCAAAGCCTTGATGAGAGGTTCAACTGCGCGTGTGTCTTTGATTTTTCCGAGTGACACTACAGCGTTAAAGCGAACATCCCACATTTTACTGTCTAGATCACGAATCAGCTGATGAAAAGTCAAAGTTTTAATTCTGTTCTTTGCATTAGTTGTAAATACACTATGTTGATGATCACGCATAAACATCTCATATGATACAATTGTGTCAATTTGTTTTGCCACCTCCCAATCTAAAGCTTCGATTTTAGATTTAGCACTACCAGTAAAGTCGCTTTCAGGATACCTGTCTATAAAAGCAGTATACGATTGAACAGTGTCGATGCTCTTTGCATCCTCCCAATCCAAGGTTTCAATTATAGATTTAGCATCACTAGTAAAGTCGCTTTCAGGATGCTTGCCTATAAAATCAGTATACGATTGAACAGTGTTGGTGCGTTTTGCCTCTTCCCAATCCAAAACCTCAATTTTAGATTTAGCAATATGAGTAAAGTCGCTTTCAGGATGCCAGTTTATAAAATCAGTATATGAGTGAACTGTGTTGATGCGTTTTGCATCCTCCCAATCCAAGGTTTCAATTATAGATTTAGCATCACTAGTAAAGTCGCTTTCAGGATGCTTGCCTATAAAATCAGTATACGATCGAACTGTGTTGGTGCGATTTGCCTCCTCCCAATCTAAAACCTCGATTTTAGATTTAGCACTATGAATAAAGTCGCTTTCAGGATACATGTCTATAAAATCAGTATACGATTGAACAGTGTTGATGCTTTTTGCCTCTTCCCAATCCCTTGTTGTTGCACACCCTGCTAATAGAACAGCCAGGAATAAAGATAACATCATCTTTTGATATATCATCCGAATTATCCTTCACCGACTTTGTTGTAGTTACACGCTCAAGTAATTAGAAGTCATTTCTAAACCCCATCAATCACCCGATGGCTGTGTTGAAGGCATCTTAAAAATGCTCACATACTACCCGTATATGCTGATTTATCATCGGCCCCCGCCTTTGCTCTCGAACGTGATCTGAGGCTTTGAAATGGCTTCTACGATTTCGTCAAAGCAAAAGTCTTCATACTATTGGCAACTGTACATAAGCAATCCCAGTTTTGATGAAATTACATCGATAACAAATAGAGCAAAATTTTCAAGTTACTATTATAATAACATATTTTACCGTTAGAGTCAATGTCCCAGAATAGAGACTTTTATTATTCATCTCAACTTGACACCGGCCATAGATTACTGTTATTAATGAAAAAGTGGTATTCAGGTATGCTCAGAGCTGGGTCCCAAGCGTCAATTTGGGAGCCAAAGGGAGGCCAAAGGGTACGTCAGATTATAAGTTTCGGACAACAGGAAGGGTCAGGTCTTCATTCTTGACGGATTTTAGTGGAGAGTGAAGAATGAAGACCCGACCTTACTAGGTTTCCTGCAGTCCGGCACAATTCACTTTCAAACAAGGAGAAACAGATATGGGTGATAAGGGGAAAAAAGACAAAGGCAAAAGGGAGCAACAGAAAAAGGACCAGCTTAATCCAAAGGAAAAACGAAAATCGAAAAAAGAAAAGAAGAAATAAATGCCCAGGGGGCTAGTACTATGGGGCCGCTGGTGAAAGGTTGACGTATTTGGCCAGTGGTGATGTATGACTACTCATGCCACGAAACTCACGCATAGATGTCCGGGGCGGCTTTGCAGCACACTATTATGGCCGCATGGATGGTCTTGTGGATAGGATTCGAGATAGTGCCCATCCACGAATTGTAAAAACTCAATGGGCACAAGCGTAAGTTTCCAATTCAGAAATGAGTAATTTTCTGCAAGGTCAAGGAAAACAAGGGGTTGCGCGGAGGCGTACCGAGGTACGTCGCACAAGCAATCCCGCAGTTTGACGCAGAGATTGCGGAAAAAGGCCATTTATGGATGGAAACGAGATAACATATTCGGTTCTAAGCATGGCCTGGGGAATCAGAAAGGAATTCCTTGAGGACTGCATCAACCTGTTTTCAACCTTTCACCAGCGTCCCCCAATTGTTAATACAATACAAACTGCGCTAACTGCGGGGTTTGAGGGTTAGGCCAATGAATAGGAATTACGACAATCCATGCATAAAAACAGCAGTGAGCAAAAGCAGGAGACAAGTAACTCCGCAGCCATGAGCGAATATATGCTATGCGACTATATCTGATCAATCCCTGCAACCCGCTTGTCAGCATCGTCAAAGTCAGAGAGAACCGCTGGAACCGCTACCGCGTTTGGAAGCCGCTCAGCCTGATGGTTCTTGCGGGCCTGACCCCGCCGGAGTGGGAAATCTCGATCGTTGACGAGAACTTCGGCGCGCCGGACTATCCGTCGATGCCTCTGCCGGACCTGGTGGGCATCACTGCTTTCACCTCGCAGGCGAACCGGGCCTATGAAGTGGCCTCTCACTTCCGTCGCCTCGGAGTGCCTGTCGTCATGGGCGGCATCCACGCCACCATGTGCCTGGACGAAGTCATGGAGCGGGTGGACTCCGTCGTCACGGGGGAAGCCGAAGGTGTCTGGTTGCAGGTGCTGGAGGACGCTCGGCACGGCTGCCTGAAACGCCGGTATGACGGAGGGCTCGCCGAGATAAGCGATATCCCAGCCGCTCGTCATGATTTGTTGGCTACAGGATATGCCTTCGGAGCCATTCAGACCACGCGCGGCTGTCCCTTGAACTGTAGCTTCTGCAGTGTGACAGCGTTCAACGGGGCCCACTACCGGATGCGATCCATTGGGGACGTCGTTCGGGAATTTCGGCTGATCCGCGAGAAACGCGTTCTGGTGGTGGACGACAACCTCGTGGGCACGCGTTCTGAACATATCGCCCGCGCCAAGGACCTGTTTCGCGCCATGGTACAGGCGAAACTGAAAAAAGCATGGGTCGCCCAAGCCACGATCAACTTCGCTGATGACGAGGAGCTCCTGGCGTTGGCCGCGAAGGCGGGCTGCCGGGGCATCTTCATCGGCTTCGAGTCGCCGACGCCGAAGGGGCTTCGGGAACTCAGCAAGAAGTTCAATTTTCTGAAGGGCCGGGACTTTCGGGCCTCTGTGCGGCGCATCCAACGGCACAGAATCCTGGTCGTGGGTTCCTTTATCATCGGTTTGGACGTAGATGAACCGGGCATCGGAAAACGCATCGCTGAGGCAGCCAGCCAGTACGGCGTGGACAATCTCAACGCGCTGTTTCTGACGCCCTTGCCCGGCACGCGCCTGTGGGACCAGATGAAAGCAGAGGGCCGCATCGCTCTCGATACGTTCCCGGAAGACTGGAAATACTACACGCTGACCTTCCCGGTAGCCCGGTATAAGCATCTGTCTCTGGATGGTATCCGTGACGAGATGCTCTCCTGCGACCGGACTTTCTATTCTATGCCGCGCATTCTACGCCGGGTTTGGGGCAACCTGTGGGGTCGCCGCCAGCCGCTGATCAGTCTGGTGGGCAATCTCTCATACAGGAAAAATTCTCAGCTGAGTTGTAAAGCATGTGTGAACCTTTGGGGACGCTGGGGAACCCTTGGGGACGCTGGTGAAAGGTTGACGTATTTGGCCAGTGGTGATGTATGACTACTCATGCCACGAAACTCACGCATAGATGTCAGGGGCGGCCTTACAGCACATTATTATGGCCGCATGGATGGTCTTGATAGGATTCGAGATAACATATTCGGTTCCAAGCATGGCATGGGGAATCAGAAAGGAATTCCTTGAGGACTGCATCAACCTGTTTTCAACCTTTCCCCAGCCCCCAATTGCCCCCCAGGAGGGATATAGAATGTCCCCCAATTGTCTTCCGAGTTGTTGATGAATAATAGGCCGTTTCCCATAAGAGAAACGGCCTATCAACAGCTTCCCGAAGCTAAACACTGGGTATTGACTATATTGGCAGCACACGTCTGAGTTCATATGACAAAAGCAGTATCAACGAGGTCCGGCTATGGGCCACTATTTCAACGGCTTCGAGCTTAAGAGTTCGATGGTCTTTATATATTCTTTCGCGGCATCGTTGAGTTCCCCCTTTGCTTCGTGGGCATTTCCTAGGGCATAGTGTAACGCGTGGTTGTTGGGAGATTTGAGCAAGAGTGCTTGGAGTTCCTCCATGATCCCTTCTTGGTCGCCTTTTGCCAGCCGTAACCTTGCATATGCAATTTTCGCATCAAGCAAAATGCTTGGGGTCAAACCTTGATCTGTGATTAAGTCGCTTTACTAATCACTAATCAAGGCTTGAATCCATTTCACACCCTATTAGTATAGAAGCCATTTCAAAACCTCAGATCGCGTTCGAGGGCAAGGCGGAGGCCGATGATAAAGCGCAGCATACACGGGAGTAAGTGAGCATTTTGAAGAGGCCCTCAACACAGCCATCGGGCACTATATGGGATTTTGAAATGGCTTCTAGTAATATCTTGAAAATTAAAGATATAGAGAGGTGGGTTATGCTGAAGATAACAGCAACATGTATGGTTGCTGTCTTGCTTTTTCTGGTGGCAACGGCCTCGGGCAAAGAAGACGAATTTGAAAAGGCCCTGAGACTGCAGGACAAAGAGTGGGAGGCACTCAGCAAACAAGGGCAAGAAACGCTCCTCGAGGCTGAGCAGGCGTGGAGCCGCATGCTTCGGGAGCAACAGGAAGCCTGGGAGCATATGGTGGCGGAAATTAACCGTATTTGGTTGGATAGCGTCACCACCACTAAAAAGGATTGGGTGGACTACAGTGACGAGTACCACACACGTTCCCATGTCGACTTCGAGAAAGGAGACATGATACTGGCCACCATGATCAAAGATAGCGAGACACGTTCCTCTGAAATCATTAAAGAGCGGATTGCCAAGCAGTTCGCGAGAGTCCTCTCCCCCAATAATCAGTCGGGACGGTCGATTTTGGAGGGACAAATCGCCGATAGTCAGGGACGGCCGGTAACGGCCCAAACACTGGACCGCTATCTCGAGCAAGAGGTCTTCCCACAGCTACAGCAGGATAGGCAGCCTATTGTGGGCAAAGACGGTATGCCTCGTTATAAAGTCTCGGTTCCAGTCAAGCTGATTCCTAATCACACCCAGATCAGGGCCAAACGTTACGTTCCCCAGGTAAGCCAGGAGGCGAAGAGATTCGGCCTGCAGCCCGAACTTATCATGGCAGTTATTCACACCGAGTCGTACTTTGATCCGATGGCGCGCTCTCATGCTCCAGCATATGGCTTAATGCAACTGGTGCCCAAGTTCGGAGCCCGGGAAGCCTTTCGCTTCGTACATGGACAGGACCGCCTGCTTCCCGCAGACTACCTTTATGTGCCTGAAAACAACATTACACTAGGAAGCGGGTACCTCCACCTGCTGCTCTACAAGTATTTTGCTACGGAAACCAACCCGGCGAGTAGGCTATACCTGTCAGTATGCGGGTACAACTGGGGACCTGGTGCCATAAATCGCAAGATCATCCGTCGCTATCCCACCACAAGTATGAGTCCGGAACAGCTATATCAAGTTCTTCGCCAGCATACACCAAAAGAAACAAGCGACTATCTGCAACGGGTGACTTCACGGATGGACATTTATCGACCGCTCTTCGAGAGCCGCTGAGGAAGGAAAGCCAGAGGGAACGTCAATGAAGCTCCCCGCCGCAAGCGGACGGGGTATCACAAGGAAATACCATACCTCCAGGGTCTTCCAAAGGCAGGAAGTGGACATCGACAAAGGGAGAAAGGCACATCACCATAGAACACCGCAGGAGCAAGGCAAGCCGGCAGGCGAGGTGGACAAGGTGAACGATGGACCATAAACATGACCCCATAAACATTTTTTTTCCATAACAAAATGCCGATCCAGTCAACGATAATTTTCCCTAAAACGCCTTTCTGCGTCGGCAGTGCCAATTAAGATCATCTCGTCGTTTTCACCAAGAGGAATTGATGGGTCGGGGTTAATATTTAATTCGCCCCGTGTGTTAATGGCGATCACGCTGCACCCCGTTTGTTTCCGGATTTGATTTTCAGCAAGAGATTTGCCCACAAGAGTTGAGTGCACCGCTGCGCGGAAAATATTCAGCCCCTCTTGAAACATCAAAACCTCATCCGGTTTCAAGAGATTAA
>DAOUTV010000240.1 GCA_030668505.1 Desulfobacterales bacterium
ACTTGTCAACTCCCCCAATAATACACCCCAACCCGGCGAAGCCGGAACCAAATTGAATATTGACGATTGAATATTGACGATTTGTGGTATCGCTTCGCTCTGTCTTTTCTATTAAAAGCGATAGAATTCCTTAAATATTCAATCTGGCTATGGCATAAATCATGCGCAAACACGATGTGATTTGAACAAATAGGTACTAAAGAGGCTGAGGGTTGGTTTTTGTTGATAGTTTTTCTCTATTTCATGCTATCGAGGAGCTTCTTTGCCTCCTGAGCAAGGTGCCCTCTTGGGTCAAGTTTTATGGTTTGATGCAATTCCTCTGCTGCTTCAGCATTTCTATTAAGCCTCATATACAGTCTTCCAAGATGAAAGTGTGAAGCCGGGTATTCGGGATCCACAGAAATGGCGTTTTTGTAAGCATCGATGGCCTCTTCCCATCTGTTCATACGCTCCAGAGCGATACCCATATTGGTGCTGGCCGGGCTGTAGGAAGGGGCAGATTTTAAGGCCTTATGGAAGCTGGCAATCGCCTCCTGATATTGTTCTTTTTTTATGTAAGCAAGCCCCATATTATTGTAGGCAAAGTGTGGGGTCCTGTACAGAATGTCTCCGACGGCCATCTGGAAACAATTGATGGCCAGATCCCACTGACGGAGCAACAGATACACCGTTCCCATATTGTTCCAAGCTTGCGGGAATTCCGGGCGCAGCTCCAAAGCCTTCTTGAAATGATCCAGGGATAGCTGAAACTCCCCTAAATCTCTATAGGCCAAGGCCAATTCTTGATGGATAGCGCTATTTGTCGGATCTAATTTGGCCGCTTCCAACAATTTTTCAAGGCCTGCCCTTACGCTACCCTCTTGTACAAGTGAAGCGCCTAAGCGCTGCAATGCATCGGTCTTTTTCTTCGTTTCTGCCTGGTTTCCGGCACAACCTGTTAGAGTGAACACAAACAAAATAAGGAGTGGAATATGAGACAGCATTCTATACATTTGATGAAAACACCCGGTATGAGGAATTGATCGAAACAGGGATATCCACGAGACGCTTCACGAGCGCCAGGCCTCTAACCCTCAAGCACAGTCCTGCTACCTGCCTCCGCTTCGTCTCGATGAGGAACCTACATCTTTTTGGTTGGAAAAGAAATCACCGTTGGTGTCAGGAATATCAGCAGCTCGGTTTTCTTCAAAACCTTAGTCTGGGCCTTGAAAAGCCACCCCAAAAATGGAATATTTCGAAGATACGGGATTCCCGCCTCGCTTTCACCTTGCTCCTCCTTATAAATACCTCCGATCACAACAGTATCGCCGCTTTTGACCATCAGGGTTGTTGTTACGGCTTTCTGAAGGAGCCGATCGGTGGTAGGAGCTTGATCATCGGTGACATCTACTGTCAGGGTAATATAATCATTATAGCTCACCGTGGGGGTGACAGTCAGTGATAAAGTGGCATCCAGTGTGGTAGATTCCACGTTTTCGGTAGCCGGTATGATGATGACATCGCCTCTACTGATCGTTGCCTGCTGCCCGTTACTGGCAATGACCTTTGGCGCAGAGATGATCTTGGCCTTACGCTCCGATTCCGCCAAGGCAAGCCTGGCATCAAGAGAAAGAAACCCTAACGCATTCCCGGTCAAGGCCCCCACTAACAGATCAATGTTAGGTGCCCAGCTCTCGGGAGCGTTGGTAGAAAACGCCCCGCCATATAAAGCGTTCCCTGGCGTTACGTTGACGTCTCCTGTCAGGTCAGTGTCCAGAAAACCAACCGATGTGTCAGTACGGTACTGGTAAGAAGTATCTTGCGTCCACTGGACACCAAGGTCCCTGACAAAATCAGTTCCGGCATCGACAATTCGCGCCTCTATCATGATCTGCTTTACCGGCAGATCAAATCGTTTTATGATCTTCCTGCCCTCCTCAATATTTGAGGCGATATCTTTCATAATAATGGTATTTGTCCGATTATCAACTCTCACCGTGCCCCGCTCGCTTAAAAAGATATGTTCCTTAATCTCATCGGCCACTGCAAAATCAACCGGGAAATATTCGGTAATGAGTGGCTCTAACTTTTTGGCCTGTTCCCGTTCCGCCAGCCGCCTCGTTCTTTCGGCTTCAAGCCTTTGCTGAGCCTCTTCTATCTTTTTGCGTTCCTCTGCCTCAATCTTTTGGATCTTTGCCTTGGTCGTAACCCAGATAACGTTTCCCTGGCGTCTCATACCCAGATCATTGTTTGAAAGAAGGAGAGCCAAGGCCTGATCCCATGGCACATTTTTGAGCCTCATTGATACCATGCCTTTTACGTCGGGCCCCCAGATAATGTTCAAATCGCTGACCTCTCCAATAAGCCTCAAGATATTGGTCACATCCGCATTCACAAAGTCCATGGTCATGGGTGCGCCTTTATAATTAGCGGTACCAAGGCCAGGTATCCTCGTGCTCTCCCTCTTGGACGCTTTTGGGGCTTCACGTTTCACACCCGTATCGGCAGACGAAACTTTTTCCAGTTCCACCAGTTTGACAGGGACTATCTTCTTTTCCGGGTGCTTCACGGGTGTTGGACCAAAATCAATGCGAATACCGCTGTCTGACTGATCCACATGGAAGGGGACAATATCCCTCAAAGATATGGCAAGGGAAAGTCGTTTGTCGGTGGAAGAATACCCAGATGTAACCCGATCTACAGCTCCCTCAAAGTGAGTGCTGTCAAGGCGTCTCAGAAGAAGCGGCGGGATAATGGTTTCCTCAAGGGTCAGGAGCAGGGTCTTTGGGGTTTTTCTTTCCAGGTTGTAGCTGGCCTTCCTATCTGTTGTGACGGTAAACCTCGATTTGCCATGCTGCAACATGGTAAAATCAATACCCAGAATTTGATTCAAGTCTGTGGCACCCGGTTCAAAAAAGATCCTTGGTTCGGTTGCCGCCCGTTCCGATTCCCCGGCATCCTCGGTTTCCCTGGCTCCAGCAGCCATGTCGGCCCCTGACTGCTCGGAGGCCTCTTCTTGGACTGATTTTGGCGAAAGCATCAGACGGATGGAATTATCCCTTTCAGCAACCTCATAATCCAGATCTCTTGCCAGGCCAACCACTACTCTCGTGGTTTTGTCATCAGCCTTTCCTTGCTCCAGGTGAATACCAATCACATTCCCATCATTCACCGGAGTTAATAGGGGAAGCTCGCCTCCAGGTACACCGCTAATATCGAGAACCACCCTGAGCGGATCAATCAACTTGAAAGTCGTATAGGGGACCGATCTGGTGTTAGTGATTTCCACAACAGTCATCTCATCCCCTGAGGAGCTAATCGTAATGGCCTCAATGCTCGGAGATGTGGCCTCCTCGGTGGGTTGGTGAGTCGTACTGCTCGTTGCACAGCCGATGAGAACCCAAATGGCTATTGCCAAACATGGCCGTGAGAAAAATAGTACCTTCTTGTTTTCGCTTCCTCTCGTCAACATATGTGTTCTCCCTGCAAACCTGGTCTTGTTTTGACTGTTTCCACCCCCTCATGGCATTGGGGCCGTTTGGAAATTAGCATCTGAGACCCAGAATCCCGTTGTATCCTACTGTAATGAACGCAGTTTCTTGGCAGTATCCTTTTCCTTTATCTGACCTGTTCTAAAATCCTTGCGCTTTTCGCGAACGATTAACTCTTTTTCCTTTATCTTATAAACGACACCCTCATTTAGTCCTATGGGAGTGCCCTTCCTGATCACATGCCCGATCCCTTTTGAATCACGCACCATGGCCCAGTTCCCTTTCTGACTTATAATAATTGCGATCAGATCTAATTGGGAAAGAGCCAGTGTTTCAAGATAAGTCTTCGGCTTTTTCTTTTTCTTCTCTTCAACAGACTCCTGTTCGGCAATAAACGATTTGAAAGGGTCTGTTTTGCCGGTGGGGTCGTAGACATAGCCTTCTGATAATCCCTTCTCTGGCTGGACAAGCGTATCCTTG
>DAOUTV010000295.1 GCA_030668505.1 Desulfobacterales bacterium
AAAGGGGAAATCCTTAGGACAGATGGCAAGGGTGGCAAGGTTTGGGCCAAGACCTAAGGTGGTGGGGGCTCTGCATACGGACTCTCGGCTTGCCAGGCTACTGACGGGGGCTATATTATTGCCGGGAAAAAAGAGCTTGAGTGTGTTGACGATTATGATATCTGTCTCATCAAAACTAACGGAGATGTTACTCTGGCATGGAGAATGACATTTTGAACTTTGGGGACTTTGAATAAGGAGAATGTACTATGTGGAGCAGGTTTCTAATGATGATTGGAATGGTTGTTGCGGCTATGGCGATGGGTCAGTTGAGTTTTGCAGTAGAGAAACAACCAATGAAAGCATTAAAACATAGAGTAGTGATGGAGACCTCGGAAGGTGCCATCACGATAGAGCTTTGGGCCGATAAGGCCCCTGAGACGGTGAAGAACTTCTTGCGCTATGCGGATGAGAAGTTCTACGACGGCACAATATTTCACAGGGTTATAGATAACTTTATGATACAGGGTGGGAGCTTTGGCGCTGATATGTCAAGAAAAGATAGCCACCAACCCATAAAGAACGAAGCTGCTTCTGAATTGAAGAATGACCGTGGCACTATTGCAATGGCAAGGACAAGTGATATCCACAGCGCCACGTGTCAGTTTTTCGTCAATCTCAAGGACAACGATTTTCTAAACCACTCTGACAATACAGCGCAGGGTTTCGGGTACGCTGTATTCGGCAAGGTCATCAAGGGCATGGAGGTGGTTGACCGAATAGGCAAAACCAAGACCACCAGCTTCGGTCCGTACAGTGATGTGCCGGCAAAACCGTTAATCATAAAGAGTGTTAAACGCCTCGAGAGCAATTAGGGGACTTTACATTTAAAGTTCGTTCCTGTTAATAATAGAGCATCAGAGACCGTAATCCCCTTTTGTCCTTGAGGGGTAGGGCTCGTTCACGGCCTTTCGCAGCCGTTAGCGTGTGTAAAAGTCAGCAGTTTCTTCGTTGCTATAGGGTTTTTCCGCTGTTTTATTGATCATGGAAGGGGGTTAAATGACTATTAAGAAATTCTTGGAAAAGGCCAACAAATTTGAAATAGAGGCTTACAAAAAATACCCGGATTTGATTTTTAATTATGTTCCCTTTACCGGGTCGCCCCAAAGACACCCCTACGATAAGGACAGGATCATTCTAGTCATAGATCCTTTTAGCACCAATAACTCTTATTATGAATTTAACATTGGTGATATCGAGGGGGTCGAGGAACTCGCCAGTCTTGTTACTATCGAGGGGAAATCGGTTGCCATGGTCCGAGTCTGGGTAAGAAAGGGGAGCATCGCCGTTAAAGGCATCCCTTTTGTCGTTGAGGATACCCAAGAAGAAATCAAACTAAAATCCCTCGGAGACCGGGGGGCGGTTAAAAGCTAGGAGAGCGACTTTTTAACACTTCGCTTCGCCAAATTTCCCCCTTTGATGGGTGTATAGGCCGGATTCAAAGCGAAGGGTTAGGGTGGAGGTGAAAAAACATGGAATTCCTCTTGACAAATCGGCATGAGGCTGGTGCAGTATAGGAACTGCTTGGGAAATATTGACATTTGATGGCCGCGAACTGAATTTGACCTGTTCTCGAGTCAGCAAATAGGCTGGTCGTGGCCGCATGGGAAGCTTTGAGAGATGGAGAAAAATCTCAAATTGTGCCTACCTGGCTCCTGACAGGACGTTGATGTTCTGTTAGGAGCCTGAACATTTATCCGGTCACTCATTAACCTCCTTTCCAAGGAAGGGGGGGTGTCGTTTCGCACTGAAAGGGGGCAAAAGATGGAAAAAAAGGAACAAATGACTTGGAAAGAATGGATTTCCATTCTAATAATTTGTGGCACTTTGGGCCTGATAGGAATAGTAGTTTTGGCAACAATTGCGGGCTTTATATAAGTATCTAAGAGGTAGGGGCGCAATAAGTCTGCCGCGAGATCTTCGAAAAGCCCAAAATTGCTCACAGGAGTGAGTAAAATCCGGGTTTTTTCAAAAGGCTAAACTCGTACAAAAATTGACATTCTATGAGGAGGAGTTTTGGGTTCTTGAGCTTGCTTAGGTGGCTGTGCAAACAGATGGTGGCGTTAATTCGAAGTCGTTAGAATAGCGAAAATAGGAGGGATGATACAATGGCAGAAAAGCAAGAAAAGAATTGGGCATGGTGTCTTTCCGTTTGTATAGTCTGGGGTGTTGTAGGCCTCATAGTCTTGGCAGTATTTGCAACAATGGTTGGTATTTTTTGAGTATAATGTCTATGTAGTCAGATCGCCGGACTGAGCAACCCCTTTTTAACACTTCGCTTCTCCAAGTACTTTATTAGTCTTTTTCAATACCCCGCTGCTTGCGGCGGGGTTACCGCACAGTTCCCTCTTGCCCTTCGGGTCTGAGGCCTCAGGATCGATGACTGGCGGGAGAGGGTAAGGCCCGCCCTGCCCGCCCAGGCGCGACAGCTTTAGCATTGATGTCTGTCCCCGTCATCCCGGTCTGGGCCAGGGGTGAGGGGGTATAAGGCATAAGCGCTAAGTTATTTTTGCACCGGAAGGACTGTGGAAGGTTTACTGAAAAGAATGAACATCGAACATCGAACGTCCAACATCGAACGTTGAATGGGAAAAAGGGAGCTTGCTATATTGTAGAAAGCCTTGCGGATAAATAGAAAAGGCTATACTCATTTTGATTTTGTCCAATGGCAAGTTGGTTAACAGAAATCAAAAGAGGAGCA
>DAOUTV010000130.1 GCA_030668505.1 Desulfobacterales bacterium
AAAGCAAACATGATCTTAGCGTTGAGTCGTTAAAATGTAAAACTCGAAGCACGAAATTCGAAATCCGAAACAATATCAAAATTCGAATTCTCTAATGTTCTAAACAGGTTTTGGATTTTGGTCATTAGATATTCGAATTTCGGATTTATAATATCGCCTATGCGGGTACTGCGCAATCTCTGAAATTATGTCAGTTATTCCTGGGACACGACACTAGAATTACTCTAGAATTACTATTTCGTCTCTTCCACCTCCCAGCGATCCAGCCACCGGTTGTGCCTCATCTCTCCAGCTTTGCGCCCGTCCATGGTTTTGATATCAATACGGTCGCTCCAGGGGTTCTTCCGGAGATACCACTGTTTATTCCCGCTTTGGTCCCTAATTTCAGTTCGATCAAAGAAGCGGTTATACTCAACCTCTCCTGCTTTATGTCCATCCGGGTCTCTGATCTCTGTGTTTCCGGTGAATCGATTCTCCCGTAGATACCACTTCGTTCTCCCCGACCGATCCTTGATTTCAGTTCGATTTGAGAAACGATCTTGGTGGATATAATACTCAGAAGAGGCAAGCAGCCAGAACCCACAAAAGAACAACCACATCCATAAGTTCTGTTTTTTCATCTTCTTTCCCTCCGAAGCATCCTTAAAACCCATCCAGTCCCAGTCAATAATGGGCCTGGTCCTTGGCATTTTGAGACTATTATATCAGACAAGTGAGACAGATCCGGTCACAGTTCAGGAAAAAAAGCGAGGTTTTTGAGGTTTATTTTCCTGGAAAAGCAAGGAACGCAGGCCTTCTTATGAATCAACTTTGCGTAGTTCTCGATCAATTACCTCCATAGCCAATACGTCATCAAGGTTATAGCGGAGTATCTTCTGAAAAATCACCTCGTCTTTAGTTTCAAGCCACGCCTTGTACCATGCCTCAGAGTTAAGGCCTCCGGCATCGTCTGCCGACCAGCTGAAACCGAACACGGGGGCCACGTGCTTGATGCTATAGCTATAGACGGGTAAGGCGAAATGGCTTTTCACAAACTTGCACTGGTCGATCAGATTCTCTTCAAGGTGACGCCAGCCTGCAGGATTCCCGCTATGTTTTTCCCACAAAGTTTTTGCAAAACCCCGCTCGTAGTCAGCCCAACAGTAAACAATCGCCTCTTTGTCCCGTGCCAGATAGTCCAGATATTGGTGCCATGCCTCTTTCTCCTGGGAAGGATCTCTGGCAAAAAACTGCTTTTCCTCTCTTTTGCCCTGAAACAACCGGATGTTGCCATGCAAATAGACACATTTCCCGAAGGTCTCAATGTCATAAAAATGGAGAGGAACGTCTGATGGAAAATCAGTAGGTGTTACAATCTGCGGGGATCCTTTGGCCCGAGCACAGGCGTGAAGCCAACATGCCTGAGCCCGCTTGGGGGTAATCTGCGCCTGGTTGGCGATCTCAGGCGGGCTGGATTGAGCTACGTCTTTCCAGGAGGCAAATCCCGCCCCGGTGAAACGCTGTGCCATAGCACCCGATACGCCATAGAGCAGGCAAACGCTGTCATTTTGCTCCCATACTGAGAAACAGTGATCTACCCACTCACAAGTGCCACACTCGCCGCATCGATACCCTTCGGTGACAAACGCCCCTTTACGGATGCGGTCCATATGAGAAAAGAGCGTTTCAAAGTCTTCAGCATCAATGCCCAGATCAACCTTTGCAATCTCTCCTGTATTCAGCCAGATGCCGGCTTCTGCGGGACGGTAGCCGAGCACGGATTCCAGAAGAGAAGCGTACCCAAGAAGTTGATAACGGTCTTTTTTTGTAACCTGTTTGTGTCCCTTCACATCGATGGGAACGTATGTGTAATTGCCAAGAGTTGAAGATCCCGGTGTTTTCTTCAACAGGTCGGGAAAGCCAACCGCAGACTCGTTGACAAGCACGCCCTGATAGATCCAGGGAGTCGACTCCTTCATCAAGGTAATCGTGCTTTGGAGTCCGGCATCATAGTCCTTTCCATCCCACTCAGGCTCAACTACATCTTTAAGGGAGGAAACACATTCACGCTCATGCTCAATCCCCCGTTCAAACAGGAGCAACAATCCCGCATCAGGCTCCCGCTTTTCCAAAGGATCCCCATAGCACTTCAGATACCACGAGTGCAGGCACCTTGAAGCTTTTGCTATAGCTGTTGGACTAATACGAGTTATGGACATCGTTCATTCAGTATACAAGGTGGATCATGGCATTATTTCGATGAACAGTATCAAAGATCTGACCCTACGCCTCAATCTGTCAAGAATGAAGACCTGGTACCTCCCCAACTCTGACCCCGCGATTTCCAAGAGATCAACAAGAGTCAAACGGAGACCCCAATTATCCTACAACAGAAACGCCTAAAGGCATGCGGTCCCCCAATGTACCTATATGTAAAGCACTAAAACACAGACGTACCCGTTTGTCGCGGTTCATTACATCATACCATGCATTTAGATACTATGTTCTCAGTGGTATTGACATAGTGTGATCCCATTCAATCTAGCACCAAGGGTCATGCAATGACCTGTCCCCAAATTGCGCGTCAATGTTTCTTGGAGGTCTCTTTTTGCTTTATAAGCCAGTGATATCTGGGGTAATAGGTCCCATGTACTTCCCTATATGAGGGGACAAAGCCGTGGTGACGATAGAGGGCCCTTTGTCTTTTCCTCCTGTAAGTTCCTTCCCAAAGGTCCTTCAACACGAAGAGAACGATTCTCTTGATAAGCCCTGTTCCCTGTCGGTCTTCCGTTCCCATCTCCCTCACCTCTGGAGCCCGCCTTGAGCGTCTCCAATTATCCAATGATAATACCTCATGGGGGATAGGCCAAGGGCAGGCGCTCTTTGGATTGGTATTTTTTCGAGTTTCTTGGAATATGGTGATGAGCACTAGCGGTTTGCAGAAACGGTCCTTTGGTTGTGCAATATTAAATATCTAACCCCCGGAAGCCTTTATGACGCTTAGAACTCGGAGTCTTATCGGTTTAAATTCGAATTCCCCGCTGCTTGCTATGGGGATGAATATAGGATTTGACCTTTTCCTTCCTGTCGGCGCAACACAGTGAAGCCGACGTGATACCCCCCTGCTTGCTGCGGGGAGAGTTCATTTTGGCATCTTGCCGCAAAGAATGCCTTTGACACTTCTCGCCGTACAGACAACGGACTTCTCTTTTCTTGATATGACGAAAGTTACGCTTTTTGCCGCTCTACGGCACCTATTACAGCCGCCACTGCACCATCAATACTTAGCTGCCATGTGTTTATGACAAGATCGTAATTCATGGGGTCAGCGATATCTGCATAGAAGTACTTTCTTGTGAAGGCCCTGCGCTCAGAGTCTGTCCTGATGACACGGCGCCTGGCCTCTTCCACAGAAACATTGAAAGTTCGGGCCACATTCTGCACTCTCACCTCCAGCGGTGCCACAATCCGCACACTGAACCTCCCTTCACGAGGAAGAATGAAGCTTGCGCCTCTGCCCACTATTACAGCACGGCCGTGTTTCCCTATGGTGCCTATGACTTTCATCAGATGTTTCAAATACTGGTCCGGCCATAGATGACGTTCACTCACAAGCTCAGATATCAAGTCCTCCAGCACGGAAAGCCCTTTTTCGTCTAAGGTTTCGAGCACCCTGGTACTTATATCAGTACTTTCAGCCATCCTCTGGATAACTTCACGGTGAAAAAGATCAAGTCCCAAGCGCTCGGCGATCCCCTCAGCTACTAAACGTCCTCCGCTTCCAGGCTCTCTGGAGATGGTTATAACAGGAATACCGGGTTCTTCCTTCTTCTCCCTGCGTAGAATTTCCCACCTTTTCACCTGCTCATCGATGATCTGCAGGACCGAACGGGCTTTGTTGTTCATGATGCCTCCTTTCTGTAAGTTGTTGTTGATTGCCAACACCGAAAACCGACAGCAGAACAATTTTGTTGAAGATAGGCAACTGAAATCATAACATTTGTCAATCGGGGCTATCGGGTCCATAAATAAGTAAATAACTTGTTTATGGGTTTAGATACTTATGTATTTATGGACATTCCCCTTTCTTACTCAACTATCCTTCTTGCAGGCGATCTATGAGCATCTGGGCTAGATTGACCTCCCAAAATTCTCCCGGCCTGGTAAGGTAAAGGCAGCCATCTGTGCGCTTGATTAAGCGTACTTTTTCCCACTGAGAAATGATTGGCCTCAAGATGGTCAAGAGATCAAGATCATGGCGCTTGGAAAGCGCCTCCAGGTCGCAATAGCCGAGTTCCATCTGGTAAGAAATGTCTCTGAAAAGGAAATCCCTTTGGGCGCGACGCATCCCAAAGGAAAGAGGCTTTTTCCCGGCTTTGATCGCACGGAGATATTCCTTGAGGTCGCCCTCCACAAAGAAGAAATAGTTTTTGAGCCAGCCGCCGGCCCCGGAGCCAAGGGGCACACAGTCACTGCGGCCCCGGGAAAAGAGATTGTAAAGACTTCTTTCCCTGCTAATGCGAGCCCAGTGGGCCAAGGAGAGGCGGCGGTAGTGAGCCGCCTCCATACGTTCTACACCTCGAACATAATAGTCTGCCTGTTCCTTCAAGGTGGCTGGTCTGGGCAAGGAACCTTTGGCAACCGACTTTTCTAACGGCCCCCCTCTGAAGACATTTAGTTGGTAAAGATCACAGCCATCCAGCTCAAGGGAAAGAAAAGCCTTGATATCGTCCTCCCAGATCTCAAGCGACTGGCCTGGCAAACCATAAATCAAATCGATAATCACGGCTGCCTTTCCCAGGTCCCGAAGATAAGTCAGGGTTTCAATGACCTTTTCTCTCGGGTCTCTTCGGCCCAGACGTTTTCTGATCCGAGTATCAAAGGTCTGGACCCCCAGGGAAAAGCGATTTATGCCGGCACTCAAAGCGTCCTCGATCTTTTTCTTGGTAAGATTGTAGATCCGCCCCTCAAGGGTGATTTCACAATCGTTGGAAAGGGGAAAAAGGGTTTTCACGGTAGAGACCAGCCCTGTCAATGATTCGGCAGGAAGGGCCGTGGGTGTGCCGCCACCAAAGTAGACGGCGTGGAAAGGATGGGCACTCATAAAAGGAGCCCTGGCCGTAAGTTCCATCTCTTGAATAAGGGCCGCTACATATTGCTTGGCAAGATCCGAACGATAAGCATTTCTGTAGAACCCACAGAAAACACAATGATTCTCACAAAAAGGGATGTGGACATAGATCGTACGTATCGGGAGGCCGTCTTCGGCAGCCGTGACACCTGCCCAAAGCGCAGGCAATTCGTCGGGGCGGATTGAGTCACCTCGAGGCATGGCGTGGACGGCTATTTTAGAATCAAAGGCGTCATGGAGAGGATCGTCGGTTTTGTTGTTAAGAAGGACGGGCATAATTAACTAACTCTCTCTATGAAGAGCGGGACGCTGATAAGAAACTAAGTTAACGCCAACGTTTACATTACATCATGATCCTCGGTATCGAATGGGTTTCTTATAGGTTTCTTGTTTTGTTACCAGCGTCCCGCTTTCTTGCCCACTTCTGAAAGATCAGGGTCAAATTTTTCATTTTGACAATCCACCATTTTCAGACACAGCGCATGCGCAATTTGTGAAATCATAAGATCTGATCCTACGCCTCAATCTGTCAAGAATGATGACCTGACCCCCTTTTTTGTTCTCACTGGAGAGGATGATCAATGGGAAACGACCCGGAGTTCGGGTTTGAACCGTGGAAAGCCACCCGCTGACTGTTGAAAGTCAGACTTTGCCGAAGAATTCCTGTAAATCTTTAATTACAGCAACTTTTGTGTCTAAAGATATATCAT
>DAOUTV010000200.1 GCA_030668505.1 Desulfobacterales bacterium
AACGTCGAACATCGAACGTCCAACGTCGAATGAAAAACGAATATCCAATACCGAACATTCAACGGCTATTTCTGTTTCTTTTCAGCCCTTCGACTCCGCTCAGGGCCGTGAGCCTGTCGAACGGCCGTTTTGATACTCGTGAAAATCTTAATTAATTCTTCTGGTTCCTCTATAATATCATTTAGTAGTTCAGGTTTTTTAATTAATGGTACACGCTGAATGAGTTTTAACCATCTCTGGGTCCCTTTTTCCCATTCAACATTCGATATTGGACGTTCGATGTTCGATGTTCATTTTTTCAGTAAACCTTCCACGCTGGGTACGTAAGTCCACAAAGCGAAAGACTACCCCTCAGTGTGGAGTGGATTCACAATACGGCAGGTTCCGTAACAAAAAGGCGGGGGGAAATCAAGGAATGGTTCTTGACGGGATATTGAACAAAAAGGCATCACTATAGATCGGGTTTACAGTAAGAAAGGGAAGAACTAAGGGCTCGCGCAAAAATAACTTGGCAGATTTCGCGCGAGCCCTAAGCCCAGGCAAGTAGTTTTACGCTTTTTACTTCGGTTTCTTTCACAGGATAGATATGATAAACCAACTCATCAGGGCAAAACCAGAGCTTTATTTCTCTTTCCGCTTCTTCTGGATTGGCGGACGCATGGATGGCGTTTTCGTAAATGCCCAAGGTGGTAATTCTTCCATAAGCACCCCGAATGGTGCGAGGATCAGCCTCTTCAGGATTGGTGGCCCCACAGATTTCCCGCACTTTACTAATAGCATTTTCTCCGTGGTAAACCAGTGCCATCACTTTTCTTTTTCCGTGGAACTTACCTATAATATAGTCTATTAATTCTTGAAAAAAGGGCTGATCTTTCAAAGCGGCATAATGTGTCTCAGCTAATTCCTTAGATACGCGGACAATCCTTGCTCCGGCGATCTCCAGGCGCGTTTCCGAAAGGCGCGTCAGGATGTTGCCGGTAAGAGATTTTTCCAAACCATCCGGTTTTATCAGTACTAATGTTTGTTCAACAGTCATAGTCAGGACCTTGACAAGATTCCGCTTCTTGGTGGGGCGAATATAGGAATTATGTGGTTGTGTGTCAAGCAAAAAGGCCCAGGCACTATTTTGCTGTTTATTCAAATGGTTGTGGATGCTCGGGTGATTGCCGCACTCGAAAATTGAACATTAATTGAGCTCATCCTCCCTCCCGACTTATCCTGATCTATCGAGATTTTATCGGGGCTGCAGGGAGCTTTTAACATTAACCAATCGGCAGATGCACTTTGTATCCCATACGAGATATGGTAAGGATACGAAAACGTCACCCACTTTATGCAACCGGGGCCTTAAGAGGCCAAGAAAGTAATGTCTGAAAATCAAATGGCAAGACCTCGACTACACCTTAAGGCGATCTTCGGACTTTTGTGCATGGTAGCAGGCGCTCTGTCTTCCCCCTATGGCGCTTTTTGCGAATCTCCCGATTCCTATGCTGCCGCACGCCAGCGCATGGTTTTGCACCAGCTTAAGGCGCGGGACATTACGGATACCAAGGTCCTCAGGGTCATGGGCAAGGTTAAGCGGCACCTTTTTGTGAGTCCCGGTCTCGCTTCTCAGGCGTACTCCGACCACCCGCTTCCTATCAGTGAGGGTCAAACCATCTCTCAGCCATACATCGTGGCCCTGATGACGCAAGTATTGGATATCAAGCCCGAAGAAAAGGTGCTTGAGATAGGTACGGGCTCTGGTTATCAGGCTGCTGTACTCAGCCATTTTACGGACCAGGTGTGGAGCATTGAAATTAGAAAAGGACTGGCCCAAAATGCTTCAAGGCGTCTTAAGGCCCTAGGCTATGAGAAAATCAGGGTCAAACACGGGGACGGATACTTTGGCTGGCCCGAATACGCTCCCTTTGATGCCATTATGGTCACGGCAGCCGCAAATCATGTATCTCCTCTCCTCCTGGGTCAACTCAAGATGGGAGGCCGTCTTCTTATCCCCCTGGGAAGTACCACGTACTATCAAACGCTGACCAAGATCACAAAGACCCCAAAAGGAAACGAGGTGGAACACTTACTTGGTGTCGTGTTCGTACCGATGGTGGGTGAGATTCTGGACGAATAGCACCACAAGGGCAAGGCTGTAAGCAACGGCAGCAAGGCAAAAGACAGCTTTAAACCCCCAGCTTAAAGCTACCACAACAGCCAAAACCGCTCCTACCACTGAAGCACAGCTGTTTACGGCCCATGCCCATGGGATCGCACTCTCAAGATTTTGGCTTAAGGTTCGCACGCCTGTGGGGAAGAACAGCCCCATCATGAACCCCAAAGGCAAGATGACAAAAAAGGCTACTCCATGCCTCATCCAGAGGGGCCAAGCTATGGCAAGCATCAACAGTCTATCCAGCAAGAAGACATACGCCAGAAGTAACACGGGGGTTATAAGGGGGAGGATTTGAGTGCGGGTGACTGATACCTTTTTGGAACAATAGCTTCCGAGGGCCGAGGCGACCAGGACGGAAAAGAGGACCACTGAAAAGGCGTACGCCGGCCTGGCCAGAAATAGGATAAAACGCTGGATCAGACAGATTTCCGTGAGCATAAAGGCAATGCCGATAAGGCCAAAGTAGGCAAGAAACCAAGACGAAGAGGCGAGCCCCGCCTTTCTTAACGGAAGGGTGATGAGAATGAGGCTGATCACTATGACCTGAAAGAAGATGAGATGAACCAGGTATCCTCCCTCGATAAATAACTGCCATTTGTTACCCACCGCACGGTATAATGGAGCAACCCTGTCCATCCTGAAGTTGTGATAAAAGAAAGGCCTGTCATCTGTTACGGGCCGCACATCAAAGAGGTACTCCTTGAAGAAGGCTTCTCTGGTGTGGGGGTTTAGGACCCTTTGAATTATTTCATGATAAATGGGGCTCGGAAAGCGGTTGTATTTGTTGGCCTCTGCTCTCTGCATACCCGGATAGCAGACAAGATCGAAATGAAGCCGGCGGCAAAACTCTTTCATTCGGTGGATCTCTTGGGATTCAAACGGGCTTCTTTTGACAAGGAGGGTAAAGGTGCCCCAACTCCTGATTGCTGCAATATGCCCTTCGGGATGCTTCACACCTATGGCCTCAAGGGCCGCACACGCCAATGCTGCCAACCGTACTTCGTGTCGGGGCGGCGGCAGAAGGTACCTGTTCACCGCCAGAAGCCCTTCGGGTGTGAGGGCACCGATGTAGGCCTTAAATGCGTCTACCGTCAGAGTGTAATCCTCAGTGAGGCCGTAAAGGCCGGAGGAAACCGCCTCCAGGCTATCTGTTAGGGGCAGCTGGATCACATCGAAGCGTTTTGGGGTTCTGAGCAAAAAACTCCTTGCTTGTTCTTCAACAGCCGTGGCTTTATCTTTATAAAGATTCCCGCTAAAATCTCTAAGAGAACCCCTCATAACCCGGAGCGCAAGTGGGTCGGCATGGGTAGTCACGATATTTTTTGCTCCATGATAACGGGCCGTGAGAATGTCAAGACCACCCAGGGGGTTCATGATCAGCACACGGTTTGGTCTTCCGATCACATAGGGAAGGGATGCCGGAAGAGACCCCGTAAAGGACAAACGATCCATATCCCCTGTGAAGCTGGTCACTGCATTTAGGTGCCCGCCGTCCAGACAAAGGCCCAGTTGGTCCGGAAGCCTTCCACGGAACTCAAGGCTGAGGCCGGGTGCAAAGCGGACAGCACTGCTCTCGATCAAGTCAAGCCGACCTGTTGGGTGCCATTGGGTTTCCAGGATACGGGCACCAGGATATCTCAGTGCGGCCTTTAGGGCCTTGTAAGGTGAAATATTGAGGGCCAGAAACCCAGGCCTTGTTAGGAAAAGCACGCACAAGGCCAGCATCCAGGGTCCTCGCATAAGGTTAACCTTCCACCCGTTGGGTCTAAAGGCCAAGGAGGCCAATGCCGACAGGAGGCAGACAAGTACAACCGTTCCAATCTCCCCGGCAAAGGGATATATCAAGAACAAGGCTATGCATCCCAAGCCCGCGCCCACCAGGTCGCAGGCATATAAACGGTTTACGGCTTCTGCCTTGCAAGTGTAAACCAGCGCAAGGATCAGGCCTGCAAAGAAAAAGGGGATTGACAGGACGACATAGCAGCCTAGCAGGTAGAGCCACTGATAGCGGTCCCAGATGATGCGGGCCGGGTCAAAGGGTATTATGTTTGAGCATAAGTAAGCAGCGAGTGTGGCCACAGAGAAACCAAGTGCCAGGTGTGCCAGGGTCGGACGTAAGGAAAGGTTCTTGATCTTCGGCGCCATCATCAGGAGCGTGCCGCTTGCACCAAAACCCATGAAGGCAATGCTCACCACCATGAAGGCAAAATGGTGCCAGAGCGCCACGGAGAATAGGCGTGTCAAGGAGACCTGAAGCATGAGCGTGGCAAGGGATGTGAGGCCTACTCCTGCAAAAAGGCCCGGTCCTATGTTATTACGGATTTGACCTGAGAATGCGGGGCGGAAGATCTTAATCCGCCGGCAACGGCCCAATGAAGAACCGAAAATGGTCCAATTTCGGTGGAATGAAACCATCATTCAACAGCAATTAACCCTACAACGACGTTTACCACTCCGTCATTCCGGCGAAAGCCGGAATCCAGTCAGAACGATCTGGAATATGGCTATTTTAGTTCATGGTCATAGCTCGACTTCTGGATGCCGGATCAAGTCCGGC
>DAOUTV010000193.1 GCA_030668505.1 Desulfobacterales bacterium
ACTTTATACCAAGTTTTATTCAAAATGCTACTGTTTATAGCTGTCATTGCGAACGAAGTGAAGCAATCTCAACGGTATAGATTGCCACGTCGCTCCGCTCCTCGCAATGACATGATTGCAACTTGATATTAATCCCTGTGCCCATGAAACCGCAAAACCAAGCCCTTAATTGCCGTGGCAAGAAGGTATACCAGCCCGGCAACGAGAATGATGGTGGCGCCTGCTGGAAGGTCTGGCTGGTAGGATATGATCAGCCCCGATGTGGTAAACACTGCCCCCAGGGCCGTGGCGAGGATCATCATTTGAATCATGCTGCGGGCATAATAACGCGCAGTGGCTGCGGGAAGAGTCAGCAGGGCAATCACCAGAACAATGCCCACCACCTGAATCAGGATCACCACGGTCAAAGCGATGAGGCAAAGAAGTAGCAGGTAGGTGGTTACCACCCCGATGCCCTGAAGTCGACTGTATTCTTCATCAAAGCATACGGCCAAAAAGCGTTTGTAAAAAAGAAACACCAAGACAATGATAAGCGCATCAAGGGAGGCCAACAGGTAGACACTTTCTCTCTTCACCATGAGGATGTTCCCAAATAGGTAGCTCATGAGATCAACGCTGTAGCCGGGCGTTTTATAGATAAAGAGGATGCCCACGGCCATCCCAATGGCCCAAAGCGCTCCTATGATCGTATCCTCGTACTGGTGACAGCGCACACTGACCAGACCGATGACCACCGCTGCAACAAGGGCCGACACCACCGCGCCGTGCATGGGATGGTAGCCGTAGTAATAGGCGATGCCCATCCCTCCCAGTACAGCATGCGAAATCCCCCCGCTGATAAAGACAATGCGTTTGACTACAACATAGGTTCCCATTATGCCACAAGCGACACTGGCAAGAAGGCCTATGATCACAGCATGTTGCATGAAGACCTGGGTTTTAAGGACCTCTATGAATTCAGACATAACACCATATGGAGTGCCTAAAGTGATCTAAAGTGACCTAAAGTGCCTAAAGTCAATGGATAAAAACCAACGCTTAAAAAAAACCTTCTTCTCCGCCAGCTGCGGATCAACTTTAGCTCACTTCTTCGCTACAATCTATCTAACCTTATTTTGATGGTGATCGACAAACAGGTAATGCTCCCACTATAATTCACATTTGTGCTTTAACATATGTACGGGTCCACTGTAGCACGCCTCGATAACGTCGCCTGTGATCTCATTGGTAGGGTTACAGACAAGGCGTCGGTTGACACAGGCCACATGTTTCACATAACTCGATATGAAACCCAAATCGTGGGAAACAAGAATGATCGTCACCTTCTCGTTGAGCCTTTTTAACAGCTCATAGATATCTTGCTCAACCCTGCCGTCCACACTTGTAGTGGGCTCATCAAGAAGGAGAAGGTCCGGCTTCCCTACCAAGGCCCTCGCCATAAGAACCCGCTGTTTCTGGCCACCGGATAGTGTACCGAAACGCCGATTGCGCAGATCGTATATTTCTACTTCCTGCATCGCCTCTTCAGCGGTTTGTCTATCTATTTTCTTATACCTTCCCAAGCGAGGCGCCTTGCCCAATCGTCCAATAAGAATCACGTCCGTTACATTTATTGGAAAACTCGAGTCAAGGTCTGCGTGTTGGGGGACATAACCGACAAGATGGCGTGCTCGATCCGGCGGTCGACCAAAGACCCGAACCTTGCCCCTCAAGGGGTGTATCAGGCCGAGTATTATTTTCAGAAGTGTGGTTTTACCGCTGCCGTTCGGACCTACCACACCTAAAAAATCCCCTTCTCTAACGGTCAGCGTGACGTCCTCGAGGACGAGATCGCCATCATAGGCAAAACCAACCTGATTGATCTCAACAACACCTTTCTTTTCCATTATTGGATTACCTTTCTAAAGGTTCCGGCGATCTTGCTCATATTTTTCAGATAGTCTTTGGCCAGCGGATCGACCCGGGCAATACGTCCTCCAATGGCATGCGCTACGGCCTCGGCATGTCTCGTGCTGAATTGCGCCTGCACAAACACCACCTTGACCCCCTCTTGCTTCGCACGTTTGATGAGATGGACCAACGCTCTGGCACTTGGTTGTTTTCCTTCGACTTCGATTGGTATTTGCTCCAGCCCGTAATCGCGGGCAAAGTATCCCCACGCCGGGTGAAATGCCATGAACTTGCGTATCCTTAAGTTTTCCAGGGTCTCCTTGATTTCAGCATCCAGTTTATCGAGATCATAGTGGAATGCTCTTAAATTATCTTGATAATAGGCCCTTTGGGCGGGGTCTTCGGAGATAAGAGCACGGCAGATGTTTTCGGCCTGGATCTTGACCAATCTTAAGCTTAACCAGACATGAGGGTCCTTCATACCCTTTCGATAGGGGTGGTGCGGCGTGGTCCTGTCGGGATGATAGGCGTTCATGGTACGAAGTTCGATGTCATGGCGTGTGTCGATCACCTTCATGTGGGGATTTGCCCTGCTTATTCGCATCATCCAGACATCTTCAAATGGTACGCCAACGCGAAAATATACCGTTGCCTTCCCGAGTTCGGCAATCTGCCTGGGTTTGGGCTCGTAAGTGGCCGGACTGTGGCCGGGGCCGACCAGGACCGACACATCGACTCGCTCACCCCCAACGCGCTCTACGAAGTATGCCTGGGGAAGAATGCTTACAAAAACCTTGATCCTTTTCTTGTTAGCACTTGCCGTTCCTGGACAAACCAGCGATAGATTCAAAAAGGCAATCGCCAAAACCATGGCACAAGACAGACCGGCTGGAAATGGACTCCTTATTTTCATTTTACCTACGTTATTTAAAAGCTGGAGCAAATCACTTGCATCGCAAGGGGGGAAAATAGCGGAGTCGGGTACAGACCATGGCCTTCGAGCATGTCCGCGTAGTTACAACGCTCGCACATGTGAGCTACTATAATGCAAATGCAACTGAGTTGCAAGCCCAAGAATCTCGTAAAGCTATCTTCAGGTTATGTTAACCCTAATGTTGGTGCGCCGGTAAAACCGGCGGGAAGTAGTGAATGAAAGTTTCATACGATGAAGATTTAGCGAATCACATCGGCCCCGAGTAATGCGTTTGCCGTCGTAAGGCGGCAGACGAAGCGTTGACAGGGGAAAGTGCGGGCCGGGTATTGAGCCGCGAAAGAGGGTTTGCTCCAGGGTGCCGACGGCGTCAACGTGCTCGGGAGGCAACACAGAACATATCGTTTTGTTGGTCAGAAGACAATTGCTTGGCAGGATTTCCCGCCAACCTTCGGGCAGCTTGGTGAAAAGCGGTCAGAGCCCTCCAAACAGGCCACGATTAACCGTGAAGACGGGCGCGAGCATCCGAAGTATTTCCTTTTTGTTCTTCGGCCGTTTGATCATGATTCTGGCGTCATCTAGCACAAAGGTGAGATAGAACTGAAGGTTGACTTTTTTGATCTCATGAAAATCCCTTTCGAAAGTACCCCGCTCGTCGTGGAATGAAAAGCGTGCTTTGCGCGCATCAAAATCAAGCGTAACCACGTCTGCAAACCGTTTTCCGTATACCAAGTTCACAACACACATCGGCAAGACAATAACGAGGCCTTGGACGAGGGCGTGAGCGGCCGCTACCTCAGAGACATAGACTCCAAGCCAACTGATAATTATAAGGAGGGTAATGGCAATCTTATAGAAATGGTCGAAGAAAAAGCGCTCTTCGACCGGCATGAGAAAGGTATAGGCTTTCCGGCCAATAGCGTCGGTCATTAGAAGATACCCTGTTTCTATCAAAGTCGCGATGCAACGCCTTCCCGGCATCTATATATAAATTGCTTGGTGCACCACGACTCCTTCTTGCCACTTGAATTTATAGGACTTTAACTTTTGCCATTTTTCGCTTAACAGGAAGAATATAGACTGTCCCGGATTTCGTGACAAGCGTAAATATGCAGGACGCCCTCAAGTAATTCAATGTCTCCTAATTTCTTCAACTTATTGAAATTACAATTGTTAATTTGTACTATGACAAGATAGATTAAGGAATACCGGAATATTGGTAATGATGAGCGCAGAGTTGCGCCGGACGGCATGTCACGAAGTGTAATGTTTTCAAGCCGTCAGGCGCAACTCTGCGTCAAAACATTTTATTCCAGTATTCCGATTGGGGCGAAGCCCTTAAGTTCGTAACTTCCCAGCCTATTTACTTTAATGTCCCTACCGGCCACGGGTTCAAGGCCGTCTGGCCGAGAGTCGCTTACCAAGCTTTGCCTTGGATGATCTCTTTGATCTTCGCCTCGGTCCGTTTGTCCACCAGAATCATCTTCTTGGCCTGAGCCTCTTTGATCTTTTTGGTCAGGGTCGACAAATCAGCCGGTTTCTCCAGAAAATCCAGGGCCCCAAGCTTCATGGCTTCAATACCCTTGTCAACAGTGGCATGGCCAGTGAGGAGAATTACCTGCACCTCGGGACGTTTTTTCTTCAGAACCTTCAGCATTTCAAGGCCATCCATGCCAGGCATCATCAAATCTAAGACGATGGCATCATACGACTCCCCTTCTGTTTTCTTGAGGGCGTCTATAGCCGATGTGGCTTTGGACACATCCATGCCCCGTGTCTCCATACGTTCGGCCAAACTGTCAAGGAACTCCTTTTCGTCATCAACAAGTAAAACTTTCTCAGTCATGGTGCAACTCCTTTCAAAATGGTGTTGTGTGTTTCTGGCCGGCAGAGCCAGCCTGGATCTACTCTCCCAGATCCCCCGGCAGGGTGAGAACAATCTCTCGA
>DAOUTV010000247.1 GCA_030668505.1 Desulfobacterales bacterium
AAAGACCGAGAGGGCCGCTACGCAGGAGGATATGGGCATGTTATCAAACAGTATGTATGAATCTTGATGCCAAAACGTTCAACAGCCGGTGATAGGTATTCTAGAAACTTTTTCCGTTCGTGCTTGCTTCGAAAAATCGCTTCTCCGGCATTGCCTCGGTGGATCACATGATAATAGGCGCCTGGGTATTCTATCCGCAGAGAACGTGCCATGGAAATACACCTTGGAAATCGATTATGATATGAGTTGGTAGGGCGCTTCAGCCTTTAGGATGTGGCCCCGGTTTTCTTGGGGCTGATAGCTGTGCGCTCCTTAAGGAATGCAGTATAATTAGGCTGGATGAAAATGTCAATAATTAATAATTAAGATGCGACCCTCGTGCCCCACTCGTGCCCCTCTTAGGCTCTACGAGCCGCAGGCAGAATCGTTTCATTCAACATGGCAAAATTATACAGAAAATTCTGAGATATCTTGACTTATGGGACACAAGGAACCACGATCCGCCAACCCGAAAGGCCACACATATTCCAGAACTCATCGTCGACCCTTCATACCCACAGCTTCCTGAAACAGATTACTGGGTTCAATAGATCTCATCCGAGTATACGTTTCGGGTCATACAGGAGAGGTCTGCCCAAAAATGGTAAAATCTTGGCATTCTATGGCAATTTGATATTCAGCACCCCAGATTTCTTCCGCTCTCAGGCCCCCCTTTGTTGTTTAACATCTTGCCATCTTCACACCTCCACAATATGAAGTGTTCGTTTTTGTCTTGACACACAACCCTGTTTTTGCCATACTTCTTTATCTCAAAAGGAAGTTCTTATCGGTTTGACCAAGTTTGACCAAGGAGGTATCAGCATGAAAGTGAAGAAGATACTCTGGCCTACGGACTTCTCAGAAAACGCGGAAAAGGCTCAGCCCTACGTTACATCGTTGACGGAGCAATATCAGACAGAAGTACATGTGCTTTACGTGATCGAGGAACTGGCCTATGACGAACTGGCCTATCACGGACCCGAGGGGGAGTTTGATCGGTCCCACATGGATAAGATTCGTGAGTGGGAAGAGCAAAATGCGAAGGAGCGACTGGATGGGATTTGCAATAACTATTTGAAAGGGTGCCCGCTGTACGTCAAACACGTTGCCACAGGCGACCCGGCCAAGGAAATTCTGAAGTTTATTGAGAAGGAAAAGGTGGACATGGTGGTAATGGCTAGCCGTGGGCGGAAAGGCTATTTTTTCGGTAGTGTCACGGAAAAAGTCGTGAAAAACTCCCCCGTCCCAGTAGTGACGATTCCAGTCAGTCCGTAGAAATAACCGCCGCCCCCAAGCCTTGCTCTCCTGCAAGGCTATTTAGTGAACAACGTCCCATAGTCTCCCTATAGGTAGTCAAAGGAGAATTCTGTACCTAGAGATGACACCTCATTGGAAGTCATCTTCACCGAATGCTTCGGCTTCGTACACCTCAACCTTGGTCTCCGGATCCTGCCACGCCTTTGGCGACATCCCACCTTTCAAACAGAGTTGCTCAAGGAATTGCTCTTTGTCGGGGAGCTGCTTCCACACCTGGGGAAGGTAGGTTGAGCGGTATCTGCCGCGAGACAGGATAACGCCATGGACATTCGCCTTTAGCTTGTGCTTGAGCTCGTTTCCGTCATTGAAAGTGAGGGTTTCCGGTACGGAAAGTACGCTGATCTCTATGTCTATTTTCTTGAGTTCGTTTGCGCTCAGGGGGGGAAACCTTGGATCATCAAATGCGGCGCTTTGGGCATTTTTCTCCACACATTCTAAAAGAGAACACGTGGGCTCAATCGTGCCGATGCAGCCGCGCAGTTGACCGTGTTTGTGAAGCGTTACAAAGCATCCTCTCAGCTCATTTGCGATGGAAGAAATGTGGCGCGGTCTATCCACCTTCGCCCCTTTGACAAGCCTGGCCTCTATTGCCGAGCGGGCAAGTCTCAGAAGGGCCTCTCTATCCTGAGTGGAAAGTGTCTCTTTCATTGTCCCGGTTATCTCCTTTCCCTCCACGAAGGCAATAGTTGCATAACCTACGACACTGTTCTTGCCGCCCGCGGTGTCGCCGGAGTTCCTGTAGTCTACCAAAATGCCTTGCCAACCCTTGATTTTGGCAATATGCATCAGCGTCAGGACGGCTTGCTTACCACAGGCCTCACACAGCGGCATGTCAGAGAATTTGCAGTTAGTGATGGCTGTGGTGCAAATGCGATCCATGGCAGTGGCTGTCTCATAAGAATAATAATGAGAAAGATCCGAGCTTGCAACCACAAGGGTATCTTCTTCTATATATGGCGCAATAATTGCGGCAAGGGCTTTTGGATCTGAGCTGTTAGTCAGGATCGGGACGATCTCAAATTTCTTGAGCATAACTTGTAGAAAGGGAAGTTGAACCTCAATGGCATGTTCCTTGAGATGGGCTTTGGGAACAGATTCAAAGCCGCGCGATCTGCGCAGCGTTGAGGCAAGTCTATTTATGCCGACGTCTCCAAGAGGAGTTCGGTAGGCCTGAACCTCGGGAATAGAAGCAGTGTTTAGGCGTACCCGATGACTTGGGCCAAGAAGTATGACGGTCCGGGTAGAGGTATCGATCTGTCCGTATCCGGCTGCAGCAACAATACCCGAATAAATATATCCTGCATGGGGTGAGACAAGTCCCCGGATCTTACCCGGGACCTTTACACCTCGGGCATCCTTAAGAAAAGTGCGAACCATTTGATGCAATTCATCGGGCTCATCCGGATAAAACATACCGGCAACCGCAGCAGGCCGCACGTTGTGGCGGCTCTCGTCCGCAACGGACAAGTGAGCCCTGCTACAGGTAAAGATCAAGGTGATTGCCAATATTTGATATTTGATATTTGATAATGAATATTTGATATTTAGCGTCTGCATTTACTTAGTTTCTTTTTCACTGTGATTACTGACTTCCCTATTATCTTACAAAGCTCGTCAGCTTCAGAAAATACGTTTTCGATGCGTTTTTCAGGTATCAATTCGGAAATATCCTTTCCTTTCATATTATGCCTCCTTGTTAATTTCGCACTGATCTTGTATTTTCATTGTAATTAAATTAAGCTAAAATTCTCCCCCCTTTTCTAATGGGGGGCGGGGGGGGGGATTTCTTTGAAGAGTTTGAAAATCCCCCTAAATCCCCCTTTTTTAAAGGGGGACCTTAAAGGAACGGTTCTTAAGTTAATGACATTGAGTGGATATTTGCAGCTAATTTGCACAAATTGCGAGGGGTTTTCTTAGCCATTATCAAATATCCATTATCAAATATCAATTACTCCCGTCTTCCCATCTGCCGCCGATCCTCGTGCCACAGAACTTGCATTTTCCATCCTTCACCTGGTTTTCCACAATTGTGTATCCCCTTCTTAGAACCACGGTCCGTTTGCAGTTGGGACATATGGTCTTATTTCCCAGGCCCGGCACATTGCCAATATAAACGTAATACAACCCCTCTTTCAAGGCCATCTCCTCGGCTTCCTGCAAGACCTCAACCGGCGTGGGGGGAAGATGTACGAGCTTGTACTGGGGATGGAACCGGGAAAAGTACAGAGGATATTCCGGACCGAGGTTGTCCAGGATCCACCCGCACATCCTTTTGATCATTTCCATGTCATCCGTGTAGGTGGGAATAACCAGATTGATGATCTCCATCCAGATGCCCCGCCTGTGAAGTGTCTTGAAGGTTTCAAGCACGGGTTCAAGGTGCCCGCCGTTTAGATCCCAATAGATCTTATCTGAAAAGCTCTTTAGGTTCACGCTTGCCGCATCGATCACACCACACAAGCGATTCAGGGCAGCCTGGCTGATGTATGCATTGCTAACC
>DAOUTV010000204.1 GCA_030668505.1 Desulfobacterales bacterium
ATACATCCTGGATCCAGGATCAAGAATCCAGGATCCAATCTTTTTTGGTTCCGGCTTGTCCGGGTTAGGCATTGGAGGCTGTTTTGTTCATGGGACATCCCGAAAGTCACCACGCCATTTCAGCCGTCGCAGCCAGTGCTTTGGCGAAGCCGGCTCATCCCCGTGCTTCCACACGGGGCATTCTGGCGAAGGCGAGTAAGGTCGGGTCGGGGAGACAGGCCGGAAGGTCCATCGTTCAATACGTCGATCAAATCGCCCCTCACATATTGTGTTATTTTTTTCTTGACATATACAATATGTTGTGGTTTAGAATAAATACGTCTGTAACTTTTCCGGAAAGCTATGCGACTCACTCATGGAGCCGGCGGTGAGCATTTTGGTGAAAGTAGGACAAAAAAATAGGCCCTTGGTGACATTTAGTCACACGTGGGCCTTTTTGTTTCTTGATTACGCCAAACTTGGTGCCTTGCAGGAGACTTCTAGGGCTGGCGGCGATTTTTTTCTCATCGCACCTAATATGCCTATAGGATGAGACTTCGACCCCGGTCCCGGATCTCCTGCAACTTCAATTTTTTTATTTACATCATATTGCCCTTCTTTGCAACCATTTTTTCCTGTCAATGTTAACAAACCGAGACAGAACAACGTATCCCCGATCACCTACGCCATAACTCTAATTTTTTTTCTTGACACACACAATTCCCTTGACACACACAACATATTGTGGTTTAAAGCCATCTGTCTACAACATATCACCTAAAACCCGCCATCGGTTTAGTTGCAGGGTGGATCAGCACCCAGCAGTAGAACCGGTGACCAACCACTTCGGAGATAGATATAATGGGTAAACTGTTGGAATTTTCTCACGTTGATAACGAGGCACCCCTTGGTCCTGTTGGGACCAAAGGCCCTGCTGAAGGCGGACATGAATCTACGGACATAGCCCTTTTTGTTCGAACGTCTGACGAGGTCCTTGACGGCTGGGATCGGCAGAAGATTGTTGATGCCATGGTCCGAGAGGCCCTTGTCGACCAAGACACGGCAGAGTCAATAAGCCTGGAAGTGGAAGAGATCATTCTTACCTCCAGCATTTCCATGGTCACCTCGCCGCTGATCAGGGAACTGGTTGACGCCAAGCTCATTGAACGGGGGTTAGAGCAGGCCCGCAAGATGCACACTCGCTTGGGGGTTCCCCTGTATGACGTCGAGCAGATGATCATGCATCCAAACAAGGAAAATGCCAATGTTCCCCACGGACCCGAGGCGACCAACCTCACGCTGGCCGAAAACATTAAGAAGGAATACGGCCTCTTAAACGTATTTTCACCGGAGGTGGGAGATGCCCACATGCTGGGGGCCATTCACCTGCATGACCTGGGCTTCATAGACCGGCCTTACTGCTCCGGACAATCCCTGGAATATCTAAAAAAATTCGGCCTTAACCTGCCCAATTCCTTGGCTATGGCAAAACCGGCCAAACACCCCGAGGTCCTGCTCGCACACATGGTCAAGTTCGCGGCAGCCTTGCAGAGCAACTTTGCCGGTGCCATCGGCTGGGATGCGGTGAATCTCTTTTTTGCCCCGTATCTGGAAGGACTTGAAGACAGGGCCGTTGAGCAACTGGCCCAGATGATGATCTTTGAATTTTCGCAGCAGGCCGTGGCGCGGGGGGGGCAGGCCATCTTTACGGATATCAACTTGTACTGGGAAGTCCCCAAACACTTTGAGAATGTGCCGGCTATCGGACCCGGCGGTTCTTACACGGGCAAGACGTACGCCGAGTATGAAAAGGAAGCCCAGCGTTTTGTGTGGAAGCTCTTTGATGTATTCAAAGAGGGAGACGGTGCAGGCAGGCCCTTTTTTTTCCCAAAACCCTTGGTCCACATCACAGAGAAATTTTTCAAGACTCCTGGACACGAGGCATTCTTAAATCACATCTGCGATGTGGCTTCCGACAAGGGCAATACCTACTTTGTGTTTGACCGGGGAGACACAGCAAAGATATCCGAGTGCTGCCGCCTGAGCTTCAAGTTGGAACGCTCAGATCTGGAGGATGCCAAACAACCATGGAAGATGCGGTATTCGGCGCTTCAGAATGTGACCCTTAACCTGCCCAGATTTGCCTATGAGGCCGAAGGGGACGATACCAGGCTCTTTGCCAAGATAGGCGAGCGTGTAAGAATAGCCGTAAAGGCCCACCAGGAGAAACGAGACTTTATCAAGCGCCTTCTTTCCCATAAATCCTCAGGGCCCTTGACTCTACTTAATATGGCTCTGGACGGTACCCCGTACCTAAGAATGCATCGGTGCACCTTCCTTATCGGCATGGTGGGCCTAAATGAACTCATTCAGTATCACACCGGTGAAGAGATGCATGCTTCTGTTGATGCGATGAAGTACGGCCTGAAAATCATTGCTCACATGAAGCTTCTGGCGGACCAGTACAGCCGCAAACATGACATGAGGTTTGTGCTTGAACAAACTCCGGCAGAAAGCACGGCGTACCGTTTTGCAAAGCTTGACTTGAAGTATTTTCCCAAGGAATCATCCACTGTGGTCAAGGGAGAGCAAACCGCAGGCGAGGTTTATTACACCAATTCAACCCTTTTCGATGTGGGTGCGCCTATGAACCCGGTTGAGCGTGTAAAGTTTGAAGGGCGTTTCCATCCCCTGATTGAGGCAGGTGCCCTAACCCATGTGTGGCTTGGCGAGTCAAAACCACCGGCAGAGTCTCTGGCCGATTTTGTCATAAAAACTTTCAAACAAACCAAAAATGATCAGATCGCCTTTTCCCCTGAATTTACCAGTTGCAGGGTATGCGGCAGATTAAGCCGTGGGCTCCAGGATGCCTGTGGCCACTGCGGGAGTTCAGATGTGGATGGAATTACCCGTATTACGGGTTACTTCACCAAGATTTCAAGCTGGAACAAGGGAAAGCTGGGGGAGCTTAAAGACCGCTATAGGAACAATGGACAGTTTGCCGGGAGGAAAGCATGACTCTTTTTACGAAAAGTCTTTGCAGTGCCTGTCAGAAGATCAAAAAGGAATTTGACCTGAACACCCTAGGCGTAAAAGTAGAGGAACTGGGGGCTCACAATCCTGCAGCCTTGGCCCATTTGGCCTGGCATGAGCTGGTGGAAGACGCTGAAAAGACCCTTCCAATCCTGGTATTGAATGATTCATCGGCGATTTCCGACACAGGAAAAATCGAGAGCTATCTTTCAAAGATAGCTACCAGTCATTAGTCACTGGTAACCTATCGTCAAATGACTAATGGCCAACCTATTCCTATCAAGGGCTTCATCGAAACCTCCTTCCTGGATTGGCCGGGACATGTCTGTGCCGTTATCTTTTTGCCTTATTGCAACCTCAGGTGCCCTTACTGTCATAACCACCAGCTTGTCTTAAAGCCGAACAGCCTGGAAACCCTATCCCTTGATTCGATATTAGAACGGCTTCGGCCTCTCAACGACTGGATTGGCGCCATTTGCATCACGGGCGGGGAACCCACTATACATCGGGAACTGCCGGACCTGCTGCAAAAAATCCACGAGGCCGGTTTCAAGACCAAGCTTGACACCAATGGAACCCAGCCTGATATCCTTAATCATCTTATAAAGGAAAAACTCGTAGACCATGTTGCCATGGACGTGAAGGCCCCTCTGGATGACGAGACTTACGCCCGCTGTGCCGGGGTGTTCGTACCAACGAGTATAATCAAGGAGTCGATTAAGGTTCTTATGGCAGCCGGTGTTTCCTCCGTGTTTCGATGCACGGTGACCCCGACCCTCCTTGAGGAACAAGATCTTTGTCTCTTGGCAGAGCAGCTCATGGACTTCCGGCGAGAAGGACTTGCCGGTCCTGACGAGGGCCTGTCCCTGACCCTTCAGAACTTCAACCCAGCCGACCCCATGGAGCCAGACTTAAAGAATGTAAAGCCCTTCACAGAGGAGACGCTTTCACGCATGCAGTATGCGGTCAACCGCATACTTTGTACTAACTAGTGTCCATCCATAAACGCCCTCTCCATCTTTTTCACCCCCACCCTAACCCTCAATGCTGTTGAATAAAGGATCAATTCATGAACCTGATGCCCTTCAAAATCCCCCCCGGCCCCCCTTTATGAAAGGGGGGAGCCCTTGAAAATCCCCCTTTGACAAAGGGGGATTTAGGGGGATTTTTGTCGAATCGACCCCTTAAGTCAACAGCATTGACCCTAACCCTCCCCCGTTT
This sequence comes from Desulfobacterales bacterium, assembly GCA_030668505.1. Taxonomy (GTDB): domain Bacteria; phylum Desulfobacterota; class Desulfobacteria; order Desulfobacterales. Next base: position 4,234 of record DAOUTV010000204.1, read on the forward strand.
CAGCCGTCGTAGCCAAGGCTACTATGGCGAAGTCGGCCAAGGGGGAGGGAATTTAGGGTATTTACGGATGGGCATTAGCTAAACTTCGATGATGCCGCTTCCACCATATCTTACAAGCAAAGGCCAGGAGTAGAAGTGCCATAGCAGTAATTGGGCCGGTGTTAAGCGCCACATAGCTCGCCCCTACCAAGGGAGTCAAGCAACAGCGCACCACGGCTCTTAGCCTGTTATGGTTTGCAATGAAGTCTGCCAGGGGTGGAGAGTAAGCATAATAGAGGTTCACAAAGGCCCTGCCGGCGAAATTGGTAAGCAGGTATCGGTCGCGGAACTCGCGAAGTATTTTTACCTGCGGCTCAATGGGCGATCCATAAGCCGCTGTTGCGATAAAGCAGGTACCTCCGCCGCCACCGCCA
>DAOUTV010000093.1 GCA_030668505.1 Desulfobacterales bacterium
CGGCTTTGAATCCGCTGTTTGACGTGCCATGGATAAGGCCCTTCTTCTAGCATTCTTCGATCGTGATTTGCCTCCAGGACTATGAGCTTGCATCCCTTGAGGTGATGACAAACCAACTGCGTTGCTACTCCCAGATCAGTGGCGATTCCGATTTTTGTTAAACTATTTTTTATCGTAAACCCTAAGGAATCTGAGGCGTCATGTGAGACTGAAAAGGGATGAAAAGAGAGGCCCCCTATGGAGAAGGCCTCCCCACGGTTAAGTCTGACGGTTTCATATAGGGCTCCGAGCTGAGTTTTGGCTGTAGCAAGCGTCGGTTCATTGATGTATACAGGCAGCCTGTAACGCCTTGAAAGCACACCTACGCCGCGAATGTGATCAAGGTGTTCATGAGATACGACAATCGCATCAAGTCGTTTCGGATCAAGCTTTCTTGAATGAAAACGCCGTTCAATTTCGACTGCAGACAGTCCTGCATCTATCAGAACAGAGGTCTTTCCGTCAGAAACATAGACGGCGTTCCCCTTACTCCCGCTGGCCAGTACGCAGACTCTAAACCCCTGTATGCCCAAAGCCACCCTCATTGCGATCTGTTTCTTCAAGGGCATCTACAATTTGCCATTGCATTTGATAGGCCTTCTGAATGACCATCTGGGCAATCCTGTCACCACGACGGATGGTATATGGTCTTTCTCCCAGATTGATGAGAGCAACCTTTATCTCACCTCTGTAATCAGCATCAATTGTGCCTGGAGCGTTGATGATACCGATGCCGTGCTTAAAAGCAAGGCCACTTCGAGGACGAATCTGAGCCTCAAAGCCTGGAGGAAGAGCGATAGCTATTCCTGTGGGAATCACCATTATTGAACCTACGTGGATTTCCTGATTTACTTTGATAGCAGCGCAGAGATCCATCCCGGAGGCTTGCGGGGTCATGTAACGAGGTAGGGGCAAATCTGAATCGTGTTCCGGGTGAAGGCGACAGATCTTGACCTTGGGGGAGTTGTTAGGCATTTGCATTTATAAGGTTAACATGTCCTCGTAGGAAACTTTTTCATCTATAGGCCCAAGGAGTGCCAGGGAGACAGCATTGTCTTGGCAAGCCTCACATGCCAGGCTCAATATATCTTCGGCCGTAACCTTTTCGATTTTATCTACCACCTCTTGCAAGGGGACATGACGGCCAAAATTGATCTCGTTGTGAGCAAGGCGAGACATCTGGTTATCAGTGCTTTCAGCGGCAAGATACAATCCGCCCTTTAAGTGTTCTTTAGCGTTCTTGAGTTCAGAATCATCTATCGGTTTTTCCTTTAGACGAGCCATCTCCTTTGCGATGAGCTGAAGAACCTCTTGAGTGTTTGACTTTTCCACCCCAACATAGATGCCCAAAAGTCCGGTGTCAGAATACGATGAGGCAAAGGAAAAGATTGCGTAGGCAAGGCCACGGCGTTCCCGGATTTCCTGGAATAGCCGGGAACTCATGTTGCCGCCCAGCACGACATTGAGAAGGGCACAGGCATGACGCCGCGGATCTGTGGTGTGGACACCCTTTGCGCCGAGACAAATATGGACCTGCTCGAGATTCTTGGGATGTGCGGTCGCCACCCAATCCATGGTCGGCTTTGCACGCTCCGGGAAGTTATTCTCCCTCCGATCCACTTCAAAAGTCCGAGCTATCAATTCTACAAAAGATACGTGCTCCAGGTTTCCGGCTGCTGCGATTACAATTCGCTCAGGCTGGTACGCTCGGCTGAAATATTCCTTTATTGTATTGGAATCGAACCTTGTAACGGTCTCAGGGGTTCCAAGGATGGAACGTCCCAATGGATGGCTTCCCCAAACAGCTCGGGCCAACAGGACATGGACATGCTCATCCGGTGTGTCCTCTAACATTTTTATTTCCTGAAGAATCACCTGGCGTTCCCGTTCTACCTCACCGGGATCAAAGACGGAGTTCAAAAAAATGTCTGACAAAAGGTCTACCATCGTATCCACGTGGGTGTCCATGACTTTGGCATAATAGCAGGTGTTCTCTTTGCTGGTGAAGGCGTTACATTGACCGCCGATGGCGTCAAGCTCTTTGGCAATTTGATGGGCGGTTCGTCTTTCGGTCCCCTTGAAGATCATGTGCTCGACGAAGTGGGATACCCCCCCCTCTTCAGCCTTTTCATCACGGGCGCCTACATTGACCCACACCCCCATTGCGACCGACCGGACTTGAGGTACCTGTTTGGTAACGATTCTAATGCCGTTGTTCAGGAGCGTTTTGTTATAACCGTGTGGCATGCTTTTTATTCCCCCATAGCGGCCTTTCGGCTGAGGCGAATCTTGCCGTCACGATCTACTTCTAGAACCTTGACCATGACCTTGTCACCCTCCCTCAGAATATCAGTTACCTTATTGACGCGCTTTGAATCGAGTTGGGAGATATGTACCAGCCCGTCGGTTCCCGGAAAGATCTCTACAAAGGCCCCAAAGTCCATGATCTTGCGAACAGTCCCCTCATAGATGGCTCCAATCTCGGGCTCGCGAACAATTTCCTGGATCATCTTGAGGGCCTTTTCACCCGATGCTTCATCAACACCAAGTATTTTTATAAGACCGGAATCATCTATATCAATCCGGCTGTCGGTTTCCAACTGGATAGCCCGGATCACTTTGCCACCAGGGCCGATGACATCCCGTATCTTGTCGGGGTTGATCTTTATGGACAGGAGCTTGGGCGCATAGGGGGAAATTTCCGGCCTGGGCTCTTTGATGGTTTCTTCCATTTCGTCCAGAATAAAAAGGCGGCCCTTGCGCGCTTGGTCGAGTGCCTTTTGCATAATAGGTTTAGATAGGCCTTCAATCTTGATGTCCATTTGAAGGGAGGTAATCCCCTCGCGTGTGCCGGCTACTTTGAAGTCCATGTCCCCCATGTGGTCTTCATCGCCCAGGATGTCAGACAGTATCCGCACGTCATCCCCTTCCTTTATGAGCCCCATGGCAATGCCTGCAACAGGAGCTATGATTGGAACACCGGCATCCATTAGGGCAAGGCTGGTGGCACAAACTGTGGCCATGGAAGAAGATCCGTTTGATTCCAAAATCTCCGATACTACGCGGATCGTGTAGTCAAAATTATCCCGGTCCGGCAAGACCTTTTCCACGGCGCGAGTGGAAAGCCCGCCATGTCCGATTTCCCGCCGACCAGGGCTTCCGAATCGCCTTGCTTCTCCAACGGAAAAGGGGAGAAAGTTGTAATGAAGCATGAAGGGCATGAAGACGTTTCCGTCTAGGGTTTCAACCCGCTGCTCATCGCTGGTGGAACCAAGGGTTACAACGGCAAGGGCCAGGGTTTCGCCGCGCCTGAAAAGGGCTGAGCCATGGGTCCGGGGCAGCAATCCCACCTCAGACGTGATGGGACGAACCTCGTCAAACTCACGGCCATCTATGCGACTGCCTTCAGCGACGGCAAGGTTACGCATGATATGGCGCTCAAGGTTGTGAAACACCTCATCAACCTGTTTCTCGCGACCGGCATACCGATCTCCAACGGCCGCCACCAAATCAGCTTTTACACGCTTCAGCGTGTCACGGCGTTTGAGTTTTTCAGGGACCATTATTGCTTCCTTGATCCCCTTGGCAGCCAAAAGCTCAACATCTTTGGCCAAGGTCTCGTCTATTTCACTAACAGGAGCGGAACGCTTTGGCAGACTTACAGCCTCCTTGAGTTTTACCTGTAGCTCAATAATTGGTTGTAAGGCTCTGTGGCCGAAGAAGATTGCTTCCAACATATCTTCCTCTTTGACAAAGAGACCTCCTCCTTCTACCATGACCACAGCGTCCTTGCTCCCTGCAACGATCAGATTGATATCACTTTCTTCCTGTTCTTCACGGGTAGGGTTGACCCTGAAATCACCTTTTATGCGACCAACACGAACGCAGGCTATCGGTCCGGCAAAAGGAATGTCAGACATCTCCAAGGCTGCCGAGGCGCCTGTCATGGCCAAAATATCCGGATCATTTTCATTATCTACGCAGAGCACCGTGGCGATGACCTGGGTTTCATATCTGTAGTCTTTTGGGAAAAGAGGCCTGATTGGCCGATCTATGATCCGTGCGGTGAGGGTTTCTTTTTCGCTCGGCCGTCCAATCTCTCTACGAAAGTAGTTGCCGGGAATTCTGCCGGCCGCATACCCTTTTTCCTTGTATTCGACAGTCAAAGGGACAAAATCAATCCCCTCGCGCATTTCATCCGTGGAGACAACGGTTACCAAAACCATGGTCTCCCCATAACGGACCATGACAGCGCCACTAGCCTGTAGTGCCATCTTTCCTGCTTCTATACTGAGGGTGCTATCACCCACCTTTGCCTTAAAGGATACTTCCATTTTTGTTCTCCTCAGGATTCGTTGTTAGCGATTCCTTGTTTGTTGTCCTATCCTTGACTCATCTCGGGGTTGTACTCTGCGAGCCCCGCGGGTCGCAGACCAGGCGGCTTGGATTCGAAATGCCTATTTTAAAGCCGTCAGGTGCAACCCTGCGCCTTGCGTGACATTCACGAATTTATTTTCGAAGCCCTAGAGCCTTAATAACTTCCCGGTAACGCCTAATATCCTTACTCTTCAGGTAGTTTAGCAACCTGCGTCGCTGTCCTACCACTTTGAGCAAGCCCCTTCTGGAATGATGATCTTTGCGGTGGATCTTGAAATGCTCGTTTAGTTGGGTGATACGCTGAGTTAGAAGGGCAATCTGGATCTCTGGCGATCCCGTATCTGTTTCATGGAGTTTGAACTGATCTATCAACGCTTTTTTTTCCTCTACTGCCAAAGCCACTTTTTAGACCTCCTCTTTTCGATTGTCGATTGTCGATTGTTGATTTGTTTTATTCAATCATCAATCATTAATCCAAAAATACACAGGCATTTCGATTGTCGATTGTTGATTTGTTTTATTCAATCATCAATCATCAATCCAAAAATACACAGGCATATGGATACACACCATTCTTCTTGTTTGAACTCATGACGGCAATTAGGTTGCCCTCGGTATCGGTTACCTTTATCCACGGACAAGTCCGGCGGAGGCGGTCAGAAGCAATTTCGTCCTGAGTCATTGGATGGCCATGTTGAATCTTTTGCACAAGCTCATTATCTGCTGAAAAACCTGGAACCCCCCTCAAGGCAACACTCATCGGTATTATGTGGTTTGAGATTTCCCCTGTTGCGTTAAGCATTTCCAAATCATTCAGAGAGATGGCTTCATTCAAGGTGAAGCCGCCACTTTCGATTCTACACAACTCAGTTAAATGAGCACCGCACCCCAGAGTATCTCCGATATCAGCGCACAATGTACGAACATAGGTTCCGGCGCTGCAGCACACCTCAAAACGGATATGGGGCAGGCTGATGTCAAGTGCCTCAAGCCCATAGATGGAAATACGTCTGGGTGGTTTTTGTACGAAAGTTCCCTGCCGGGCCAGCTTGTATAGTGGCACCCCATTGTGCTTGAGGGCAGAATACGCTGGAGGATTCTGGTGTCTCACTTCCAAAAAGCTGAAGAAGGCGCTGTGCACATCGCGATCCGCGACTTTCAAGTCGGATTCCGTTGAGAGAACCCGGCCTGTGAGGTCCTGGGTGTCGGTTCTAATCCCAAGCCTCATGACTCCTTCATATCGCTTTTTCCCATACACAAGAAATTGTGCAAGGCGTGTAGCCTTATTTATACAGCAGACGAGCACGCCGGTTGCAAATGGATCGAGAGTGCCGGTGTGGCCTACCTTCTTGACACTTAATATCCTCTTTACCTGAGTGACCACCTGGGCAGATGTCATATCCGGCGGTTTGTCTACAACGATAATCCCGTTCATCTACCCCGTTTGATTCCCATTACGTATTGCCTTCAAAACCTTGTCAACCCTGGTCGCCCGATCAAAAGATTCGTCATAGAGGAACTCTAGCTCGGGAATGTATCTTAGTTTAAGGCGGCTACTTAGTTTCCGCCTTAGATATCCTGAAGCACTCTTGAAGCCGGCCATGACATCTAACTTACGTCCTCCTTCGGCAACGCTGAAATAGACCCGTGCCGAACGGAGATTGTCGGTTATGCTCACACGCATGATGGTGACAAAATCCAAACGGGGGTCCCTGATCTCTTTCTGCAGGAGATCAGATATTTCCTTTTGTACCTGGCCCCCTACTCTGTCGGCCCGCTTGAAGTGGATCACAGGTTGATGATCTCCATTTCCAAATCGATGATTTCAGCCACTTGCATGGCTTCAACAAAGTTTAGCGCCTTGTCTAACTTTGAATTGATCCGTCGGCGATCATTCCCAACAAATGCCAGGCCTATCTCTGCACGCTGGTGGCTGTCATTGGCTCCAATCTCCGCCACTGACGCATTGAAGGTGTTTTGAAGACGGGCGATCACACTTTTCACTACCCTGCGTTTGCCTTTTAATGAGGTATTTCCAGGAATCCTCAAAACGATTGTGCTGATTCCGACAACCATCACGATTGGATTGCGGATTGCGGATTGCGGATTGCGGATTTATTTCGCAATCTGGAATCCGTAATCGGTACAGGGGGTCTCAGAACCATTGTTCCAATTCCAACAATCATCACGGCTGATTTTGGATTGTACGTTTGGGGTTCATTCCGCATTCCGAAATCCGCATTCCGAAATTCATTCAAGGACAGGTTTGATCTCTTCCATTTCGTAACATTCCATTATGTCCTTGATCTTTATATCATTGTAGTTTTCGATGCCAATGCCGCATTCGTAGCCGCTTTGTACTTCTTTGATGTCATCTTTGAAGCGACGCAAGGAG